>JASHYV010000190.1 GCA_030064695.1 Thermoplasmata archaeon | reverse complement strand
GGCAGCTGCCCCTCGAGGGGCGGCTGGGTCTGCTCGAGCTGGCGCGCCGCCTCGCGCCACATGGCCTGCGCGTCGTTCGTGCGGTGGAGGAGGACCGCCCACACGCTCGAGATCAGGAGTCCGAGCCCCGCGAACCCGGCGGCGACCGCGAGCAGGACGAACCGCTCGTTGGCGAAGTAGTTCAACGAGACGACGAGCCCGGTGATCAGGACGGTGCCGACGGCCGCGTAGTACGTGGTGCGGTTCGCGGCGAGCGCGCTCTCCTCCGCGGCGAGCCGCTCGTACTTGTCGTGCAGCCACTGGCGTTCGGCCTCGGTGAGCCGGGTCGCCTCGGCGCTCTCCTCGGTCGCGTCCGGTCGGCTCGACACCGAGCGGGCACGTCGGCCCGGAGGTAAAGCTATCGTCGCCCGGGCCCGCCCCTATCCGTCATTAGCCCCGCGGCGCTCGCGCCCCGGCGTTCCCCCATGGACGGCGAGGAGATCCGCAAGGTCGTCCGCGAGACGAACTACGTCACCTGGCGCCGCCAGGGCGGCTGGGACCCGCTCGTGGTCGCCCGGGCCGAGGGGTCGACGTTCTGGGACGCCGCGGGGAAGGAGTACCTGGACTTCTCCTCGCAGCTGATCGCCACGAACCTGGGCCATGGGAATCCCGCGGTCGTCCGCGCGGTCCAGCAGCAGGCCCAGGAGCTCGCCTACGCCGGACCCGGCTTCGCGACCGAGGCCCGGGCGAAGCTGAGCCTGGCCCTGCGCGAGGTGCTCCCGAAGGGGCTCACGCGATTCTTCTTCAGCACCTCCGGGACCGAGGCCAACGAGGCGGCGCTCAAGATCGCCCGCGTCGCCACCGGTCGGACGAAGGTGGTCGCCCGGCACCGGTCGTACCACGGCTCGACGGCCGCGTCGATCTCGGTCACCGGGGACCTCCGGCGCCGGCCGATCGAGAAGGTGCAGCGGGTGCCGGGCACGGTCTTCGCGCCGGACTGCTACTGCTATCGGTGCCCCTTCGGCCTCACGTACCCCAGCTGCCACGTGGAGTGCGCCGAGTACGTCGACCGGCAGATCGAGCGCGAGGGCGACGTGGCCGCCATGATCGTGGAGCCCGTCGTCGGCACCAACGGCGTGATCGTACCGGTGCCGGAGTACCTGCCTCGCATCCGCGCGATCACGCGGAAGCACGGCGTGCTGTTGATCGACGACGAGGTGATGGCCGGCTGGGGCCGGGTCGGCGAGTGGTTCGCGGTGGACCGGTGGGGCGTCGAGCCCGACCTGCTCACTACCGCGAAGGGGATCACGGGCGCGGTGATCCCGCTCGGCCTCACCGCCACCACCGAGGCGGTCCACGACACGTTCCGGGAGCAGTACTTCCCGCACGGGCACACGTACGAGGCACACCCGCTGACCCTCGCGCCGGCGATCGCCGCGATCGGGGAGTACCGACGCCTGGGGCTGCTCGAGAAGTCCCGCCGGGACGGCGAGTACCTGCTGCGCCGGCTCCGGGAGATCGCGGAGCACCACCCGTCCGTCGGCGACGTCCGGGGGATGGGCCTGTTCGCCGCCGTCGAGCTGGTGCGGGACCGCGGGACGAAGGAGCCGTGCAACACCGAGGACGACAAGCTGGCGGGTCGGCCCCTCGTGGCCGACCGGGTCGTGGCCGCGATGCTGACGGAGGGGGTCTACTGCATGGCCTGGGTCTCGCACCTGCTCGTGGCGCCGCCGCTGATCGTCTCGCGCGAGGAGCTGGACCGCGGCCTCGAGGTGCTGGACCGCGCCCTGAAGGTCGCCGACGAGGCGATCGCGGCTAGAACCAGCGGGTCGTGACGACCTTCTTCCGAGTGTAGAAGTCGATCGCGTCGCGGCCGGTCGCGTGCAGGTCGCCGTAGAACGATCCCTTCCAGCCGACGAACGGGAAGTACGCCGCCGGCGCGGGCACCCCCACGTTCACCCCGACCATCCCGGCCTCGATCCGATGGACGAACTCGCGCGCCGACCTGCCGTCGCGGGTGAAGATGGCGGCCGCGTTCCCGAACCGGGAGCGGTTCGCGATCTCGATCGCGGCGTCCAAGTCCGGGGCCCGGATCACCGACAGCACCGGGCCGAAGATCTCCTCCTGGGCGATCGCCATCTCGGCGGTGACGCGATCGAAGAGGATCGGGGGCACGAAGAATCCGTCCGCCCCGGCCGGCACCGAGCCCCGGGCCGCCACGAGGGCGCCGCCCCGCTCCCCTTCCGAGATCCATCGCAGGACCCGCTCCCGATGCTCCGCCCGGATTACCGGCCCCACCTGCGTCGCACCCGCGCCGGCCGGCCCCACGGCGAGCGACCGCACTCCGTCGGCCAGGCGGCGGACCAGTTCGTCCCCGACCGGCTCGACGGCCACGACGACGCTCCCCGCCAGGCAGCGCTCGCCGGCCTGGCCGAACGCGCTCGAGAGGATCGCCGGGACGGAGCGCTCGAGATCGGCGTCCGGAGTTACGAGCAGGTGGTTCTTTGCACCGGCGAGCGCCTGGACGCGCTTCCCGTGGGCTGCCGCCGTGGTGTAAACGTGGCGGGCGGTCGGGGCGGATCCTACGAACGAGATCGCGTCGACGCCCGGATGGGCCAGTAGCGCGTCGACCGCGGCCACGTCTCCATGGACGAGGTTGAACGTGCCCGCTGGGAATCCGGCTTCGGCGACGAGCCGGGCGAGCAGCGCGCCCGAGAGGGGTACGCGTTCGCTCGGCTTCAGGATGAAGGAGTTCCCGCAGACGAGCGCCAGCGGCGCCATCCACAGGGGGATCATGACCGGGAAGTTGAACGGGGTGATACCGGCGACGACGCCGAGCGGCTGCCGCAGGAGAGTGGTGTCGACGCCAGGCGTGACATCCTCGAGGAAAGTGCCCTGCATCGTCGTCGGCGCCGACGCAGCGAACTCCGTGGCCTCGAGACCCCGGCGGACGGACCCGCGCGCCTCCTCGAGCGTCTTCCCGTTCTCCCGTACTACGCTCCGCGCGAGCTCCTCCGCGTGGGCTTCCACGAGCCGGCGCAGGGCCAGCACGCGACGGGCCCGTTCGGCCACCGGTACCTCGCGCCAAGCGGGAAACGCCGCACGTGCGGCCCGGACCGCCGAGTCCACGTCCTCCGGCCCCGATCGAGGCACCCGAGCGAGGAGGGCCCGGGTCGATGGATCCGGGACCTCGAGGTAGGCCGGCGAGGCCGCGGCCACCCAGCGGCCGCCGACAAAATTCTCGAGCGTTTCGGGAGCCGACACAGCCTCGGCCCGGAGCGCCGCGGGGGTCATGACGCTCGCGCCCCGGAGAGACCCCGGCCCGGTCCCCCGAGGGTTTTTGTAACCCTTCCGGCTCGGAAGCCCGACGTTCCCGAGCAGTGGACATGCCGGACCCCAGATTCGAGGAGGCGTACGCGGAGTACCAGCGCCGGACCCCCCGGTCGAAGGAGCTCTGGCAGCATGCCCGGAAGTACTCTCCGCTCGGCGTCCACTCCAACTACCGGTTCGTCGACCCGTACCCGTTCTACGTGAGCCGGGCGAAGGGGGTCACGCTCTGGGACGCCGACGGGAACGACTACCTCGACTTCAACATGGCCTTCGGGGCCCTCCAGAGCGGGCACGCGCATCCCAAGCTGGTGGAGGCGCTCTCGCACCAGATCGAGAATGGCAGCGTCTACGGCTACGAGTGGGAACGGACCCCCGAGGTCGCGGAGCGGATCTGCCGCCGCTACGGGATGGACCAGGTCCGCTTCTCGACGACCGGGCTCGAGGCGACGCACCACGCGACCCGCTTCGCTCGGGCGCACACCAAGAAGCAGTACATCCTCAAGTTCGAGGGGTCGTACCATGGCTCCCACGACACGCTGCTCGTCGGGGTCAAGCCCCGCCTGCAGGTGGCGGGCGCGAAGCAGCACCCGGCCTCGGCCCCCGCGTCCCCCGGGATCCTTCCCGAGGTTTCGGGCCATACCCTCGTGGCGCCGTTCAACGACCTCGAAGCGACGCGGACGATCGCCCGGGAGCATCGGGACGACCTGGCCGCGATCATCGCCGAGCCGATCCCGATGAACATGGGCTTCATCCTACCGGAGGAAGGCTTCTTTCCGGGCCTCCGCGAGCTGTGCGACGAGCTCGGCGCGCTCCTCATCCTCGACGAGATCAAGACCGGGGCGAAGTACCTGCACGGCGGCGCAGGGCGCGTCGGCGTGCGCCCGGACCTGATGACGCTCGGCAAGTCGATCGCCTGCGGGGTCCCACTCTCCGCGATCGCCGCGGGCCCGGGGATCCTCTCCGAGGTCGGCCCCCGGAAGGTCGCCCATGCCGGGACGTATAACTCGAACCCGCTGTCGATGGCCGCCTGCCTCGCCTCGCTGGACCACATCCTCACCGAAGAGGGGCTCGAGAGGAGCGCCCGATTGAACTCGCGGCTCGCGAAGGGGTACGCGGAAGTGTTCGACGACGCCGGTGTCACGGCGACGGTGGCCGCCGACGGGCCGTCCGGCACCGTGTTCTTCACGGATCACCCGGTCCGGAACTGGCGCGACTTCCTGACGGTCGACGGCGACCGCTCCATGCTCTACTACTACCTCTGCCTAAACCGGGGCCTCATCCCCTCGGGCACCGGCCCGGACGAGCAGTGGACGCTCTCGGTCCAGCACACGGACGCCGACGTCGATCGGCACCTCGAGATCCTGGGCACCGTGGCGGAGCGCCTCGCCGGCACCCCCCAGTCCGGCGAGATCGAGGAGTCAGTCTAGCCGGGTCCGCGCGCCGACCCCTCGGGCGGGGCGAAGACCACGAGGAGCACCAGCTCTTCCTCGATGTCGTGGAACCGGTGCGACTCCCGCGCCGGCACGAACCTCACGTCGCCCGGCCCGACGGGTCCGTCGTCGGACCCATGCCGGAACCGGCCCCGCCCGCGGACGATGTAGTAGATCTCGTCCTCCCCATGCGGGCTCTGACGGTCGATGCCCCCGGCCGCGAGCACGTAGACGCCGACGCTCAACGCGTCGCTCCGGAGGAACTCGGAGTAGCCGCCGGCCGCCCGGGCCTTCGTGACCTCGCGTTCGATGCCGAACATCCGGTTCGCCCCCCCGCGTCCCCACCGGCGCTCGCGTCATATCGCTCACGCAACCGACAAGACCCCACTGCGGCTGGCGGTGCGATGACCCTGCCCGTCGAAGTCTCGCCGCGGCCGTCGACCGCCGCCGGGCCGGGTCCCAGGACGTCGCTACCGCGGACCCCGGAGGGTACCGTCTACTGGGATCCGGAACTCTACCGCACCGAACTCGAACTGCTGTACGGGCGGTACTGGCTGGCGGTGGGCCGGGAGGAAGAGATCCCCGGGCCCGGAGACTTCCTGACGCGGACGGTCGGGGGCGAGAGCGTGCTGGTCGTGCGCGGGACCGATCACGAGATCCGGGGGTTCCACAACCTCTGCCGCCACCGCGGCACCGTGGTCGCCCCGGAGCCCTCGGGTTCCGGTCGGCGCACCTTCGTCTGCCCGTACCATGCCTGGACGTACGACCTCTCGGGCCGCCTCGTCGCCGCGCGGCACATGGAGCCGAGAGAGGGGTTCGACCGGGCCGACTACGGACTCTACCCGGTCCGGGTCGCGAGCCGGGACGGTTTCGTCTTCGTGAACCTGGACGAGCGCGCCCCCGCTCTCGAACAGAGCCTGGGCCCGTTCTTCGACCGGTTCCGACGGTACGCCTTCCGGGACCTGGTGCGCGGGGCGCGTCGCGAGTACGACGTCGAGGCCAACTGGAAGGTCGTCGTCGAGAACTTCTCGGAGTGCTACCACTGCGCGCCGGTCCATCCGAACCTCAATCGGATCACACCGTACACGACCGGAGGGAACGATCTCTCGTTCCACCCGAACGGGGGCCGCTCGCTCGCCGCCGGCGGGTACATGAATTTCGCCCAGGACTACCGGTCGATGACGCGCACCGGGTACACCGCGCGCCCGCCGCTCCCCGGCGCCACCCCGGAGGACCAGACCCGGGTCTACTACTACGTCGTCTTCCCGAACCTCCTCTTCAGCCTCCATCCGGACTACCTCATGGTCCACCGGGTCTGGCCGGTCTCCCCCTCCCACTCGCGCATCGAGAACGAGTTCTACTTCCCCCGCGAGGTGGCCGCCCGGGCGGACTTCGATCCGTCGGACGCCGTCGAGCTCTGGGACGAGATCAACCGGCAGGACTGGAACGTCTGCGAGCTCGCGCAGGCCGGGGCCGCCTCGCGGCGTTGGACCGGGGGTCCGTACTCCGACCGGGAAACGATGGTCCGTGACTTCGACGAGTTCGTCGTCGAGGAGCTGGCCCGGCAGTCCGCCGGGGGCCGCCCCGCCCCCTAGCGACCCGGGTACGCGCCCTGCGAGAACGTGTCGGGGAATGGGTTCGCCCGGCGCCCAAGTCGCCTCGGGCGCCGGGACGCCTGAGCGGTCACCCGCTCAGGGGTTGGCGACTGGCTCGACGATCGCCTCGGGGTCCTGCTCGGACTCCCGGGGGGTCTCGAACGGCCGCCAGAAGCGCGCCCAGACTCCGCGGCGCCCCCCCGTCTTCGGGGAACTCCTGCGGGTCTGCGACGCGACCCAGTGGACGTCTTCGCGGGGGAATTCGAGGGACGCGAATTCCCTAACGCCGACCCCGCCGGAAGGCGAGCCCGCAGCGCGGCGGTCTCGGACGATCTGATCGACCAGCATCGTCGGCCTCCTCGGTCATGGATACCGCCGTTTCGACCCGGCCGGCGTATATAAACCCGTCCGGCGGCGGGAAGGGGGTTTTGAGGCTGGCGGGCCGCGTGTGAACGCGGGGCATTCCCCGGCAGGTGGGGGGGCACTCGGGTCGCGAGCCGTTCCGCGACCCCGCCCGCGGGGTTCAAGAGGAGTCGAGCCGGTACCGATACTCCCCATGCTCGACGTGCGTCTCGACAATTGGCTGCGCCGGTACGGGTCGCCCCGCGAGGACCGGGTCGATGCCGGAACGCTGGGGCAGCTCCTCGACGTGCTCGAGGGACGGTACCCCGGGCTCCGCCTCAAGATCCGGGACGAGACCGGCACCTTGCGGCCGTACGTTCGGGTGTTCGTCGACGGCGAGGACGTGAGCGGGACCACCGCGACGACGACGTCGCTCGCGGGCGCGCGTACGATCGACATCCTCCACTCGATCGCGGGGGGCTGAGGAGAACCGAACATGCCGAAGGACAACAAAGTGCGCATCCTGGTGGGAACGCGAAAGGGCAGCTACGTCGTGATCGGGGACCGGAACCGGCGTCGGTGGACGATCGGGCCCCGGGCCCAGGAGGGGAACGACGTCTACCACATGGTCGCGGACCCGCGTCACCCGGGCGAGCTCTACAGCGCGGCGAACAACACGTTCTGGGGACCCGAGTTGTATCGGTCCCGCAACTGGGGCAAGAGTTGGAAGGAGATCTCGACCCCGCTGTCCCCGCGGCACAAGGCGCGACGGACGGACGGCGACGAGTTCCCGGCGGCCAAGGTCGCGCTGAAGAACCTCTGGCACGTGGAACCGGGCCATCCGAGCGAGCCCGACACTCTCTACGTCGGCGCCGATCCGCACTTCCTCTTCCGCAGCCACGATCGGGGCGACAGCTGGGAGCCGATCCGAAGCATCAACCAGCACCCGGACCGGTCGCACTGGGGCCCGGGCGCGGGGGGCGCCTGCCTGCACACGATCCTGATCGACCCCCGGGATCCGAGTCGGATGTACATCGGGCTCTCCGCGGTGGGCACGTTCCGGACCGAGGACAACGGGAAGCACTGGGTTCCGGTCAACCGGGGCGTGGAGTGCCCCTTTCTGCCACCGGGCCAGCGCTTCCCCGAGACCGGCCAGTGCGTCCATCACGTGGCGATCGACGCGGCCAATCCCGACACCTTCTATCGCCAGGACCACGGCGGCATGTACGTCTCGCACGACCGGATGGAGAAGTGGATCCGGATCGGCAAGCCGCTCGGCGACGACTTCGGGTTCTGCGTAGCGTCGGCGAAGGCCGCGCCCGGCCGGGCCTACTTCGTCCGCCTCGATGGCCAGGATCGGGTCACCGAGGGCCACTTCCAAGTCCATGAGTGGAACGACAAGACCCGAAAGTGGCGCAAGCTGCTTAGGCCCAGCGAGTTCCCCGGTCACTTCGGCGTGCACCGCGAAGGGATCGCGACCGACGACCTCGATCCGCCCGGCATCTACGTCGGCACGACGACGGGCCAGCTGTTCGTGAGCCCGAACGGCGGGAAGAACTGGCACCTGGTCCCGTTCGCGTTCCCGGGGATTCACTCGGTCAGCGTGGCCAGCCCTTCCGCGGGCTGAACCGGTTCCGAGCCGCAGCGCGAAGGTCGAAGGTCAGCGGCGACGTCGGGCTCGCGCCCGAGCGCGCTCGCGGCGGAACGCGAGCAGCACGGGAACGTCGGCCAGATAGGCGCTTTCGAGCGTGTCGAGGAAGAGCCGCTTCGCGCGAGCCGGAGGCAATCGCTTCGAACGCGCGTCGCCGTACACGTTGACCTGGGTCTGGTTCCCGACGGGACGGTAGTGGAGGACGAACCGGCTGCCGGCGAACGTGCCCTCGGTCTCCTCGACGCAGATGCAGAACGGCGGAAACTCCGTCGTCCGATTCACTCCCTTGGACCACTTTCCCTGGAGGAAGCGCTCGAATCGGACCGTGGACGTCGCACCTTCGGTCTTGAGGAGTCGAAAGCTTCGAACGTCCCGGTGAGCCGTAGCGTGCCGTTGGGATTCCAGATACTCCCAGACGAAGTCGATCGGTGCGGCGATCAGCGTCCCGGTGTCCTCGAAATAGGTCATGGCCGGTGCGGTCAATGCGTCCCGCACTTTCTACTCGTCGAAGGCACGTGACCCGTCGGCGGGGAGGGTGGTATCTCAAGCGGCAGCGCGCGGGGTCCGCTGCAGTAGATAGGGCCACTCAGCGTCGGAGGACCCGATACTCGCTCCGAGTCCTCCCGCCCGGATAGGCGGTGAATCCCCGGAGCTCCAACCGGAGGTCCCTCGGGAGTTGGCCGAAGAGCGGGACCCCCTTCCCGATCAGCACCGGTGCGTGACTGACGGCGATGTCGTCGATCAGACCCTCCCTCAAGAACGATTGGATGGTCA
>JASHYV010000189.1 GCA_030064695.1 Thermoplasmata archaeon | reverse complement strand
CCTCGGCCGCCGCGGCGGCGTCCACCGCGGCGCGCGCCTCGTCCGCCGAAGCGATCGGGGCGTCCCCGATCGGGCGGCCCGTCGAGGGGTCGATCACCGGGGCGTACCGGCCCGACGTCGGAGCGCGCCAGTCGCCCCCGACGAGCAGCGCCCCCCGACCGCTCGACGGGATCCCTTCGAGCACGGTTCCCTCTACGCCGGGTCGCCGTAGACCGTATAGTGCCAGCCCTTGCGGGCCTGCCCGGTCAGGTCGACGTAGATGTTCTTCACGACGGTGTAGTCGAGCAGCGAGTCGGTGCCGAGGTCCTTTCCGAAGCCGGATTGCTTGAACCCGCCGTGCGGGGTCTCCGAACCGAGCGGGAGGTGGTCGTTGACCCAGACGTCCCCGAACCGTAGGGCGTGCGCCGCCCGGATCGCCGTCCGGAGGTCCTTCGTCCAGACGCTGCCGGCGAGCCCGTAGGCGACGCCGTTCGCGATCTCGATTGCCTCGTCGAACGTCTCGAACTCGAGGACATCCAGCACCGGTCCGAAGACCTCCTTCTGCGCGATCGCCATGTCCGGCGCCACCGAACCGAAAACCGTCGGCACCACGAAGGCGCCGCTCGGGAACTGGTCGTGGGCGTCCGTTCCGCCGATCGCGAGCGTTGCACCCTCCGACCGGCCCTCCTCGACGAACCTGAGCACGTTCTGCTGGTGTGTGCGGCTCACGAGCGGGCCCAGGTCCGTCTGGCGCGAGAGGGGGTCGCCGACCCGGATCGTCCGGATCCGCTCGAGCAGGTGCTGCTCGAAGCGGGGCCGGATCGCGCGATGGACGATCAGCCGGGTCGCGGCCGTGCAGTCCTGGCCTCCGTTCACGAAGCCGGCCACCACGGCGCCCTCGACGGCCGCCGCGAGGTCGGCGTCCTCGAAGACCACGAACGGCGCCTTGCCGCCGAGCTCGAGCTGCACGCGCTTCACCGTGCCGCTCGCCGCCTCCATGATCTTCTTGCCGGTGGCCGTGTCGCCGGTGAGCGACACCAGGTCGACCTTCGGGTTCCGCGAGAGCTCGTCGCCGACCTCGCCGCCCGGTCCGGTGATCACGTTGAGCGCGCCGGCGGGGAGGCCGGCGTCCTGGAAGGCTCGGCCGAGCTCGAGCGACGTCAACGGCGTCCAGCTCGCCGGCTTCAGCACGACCGTGTTGCCGGTGACGAGCGCCGGCGCGATCTTCCAGACGGCCATCATGATCGGGTAGTTCCAGGGCGTGATCGAGCCCACGACCCCGACCGGCTCCCGCCGGAAGATCGTCGTGCCGTCTCCCGTGAACTCGCCCGGGCTCTTCGCGTCGAGCGTCCGGCCCGCCCCGGCGTAGAAGATCAAGTTGTCGACGGAGAACGGCAGGTCGGCGTCCGCGGCCTGCTTGATCGTCTTCCCCTGATTGCGGCTCTCGAGTTCGGCGAGATCGCCGAGCCGCTGCTGGAGCAGTTGCGCCGCCTTCAGGAACACCTCGCCCCGTGCGCGCGGCGGGAGCCGGGGCCACGGGCCCTTGTCGAACGCCTCCCGGGCCGCGTCGATCGCCTTGCGCGCGTCCTCCCTCGACGACTTCGGCACGGTCGCGATCGTCGACCCGTCGAACGGGCTCACGACCGGCATCGTCGCCTCCGAGTCCGCGGCGACCCATTCGCCCCGGATCAGCATCGTATGGTCCATCGCCCGACCTCCCCCGCGGGAGTCCGGGACGGGTAAAATGCCTGCCGCGGCCGGACTCGGCGGGGGGCCGCGCGACGCCGTCGCATACTATATCTAGGGAGACCGCCTGCTCGCCGCATCCGCCCGAGGGGCGCCGATGGACCCGAAGGTTCGGAACATCATCGTCGTGGGCATCGTCGTCGTGATCATCGTGGCCGGGGTGGCCGTCTACTACGTCCACTCGAAGTCGACCACCTCGTCGACCACCTGCGGTACCCCGCTCAAGTCGACGAACGCCATCCAAATCGACCAGGCCGAGACCGTCCCCGACAACATCGACCCGGCGGCCACCTTCTCGACGCCGGGCTGGGCGGTCGTGCAGCAGGTCTACCAGGGCCTCGTGCAGTACAACGGCTCGAGCTACACCACGTTCTCGGGCGTGCTCGCCTTCCAGAACTGGACGGTCGGGTACGAGTACAACCCGGCGGTCGGCCAGAACATCACGACGTACACCTTCCACCTGCGACCCGGCGTGACCTTCTCGAACGGCGACCCGTACAACGCGTACGTCCAGTGGTACAGCTTCTATCGCAGCATGCTGCTCGAGCAGGGGCCGCTCTTCATCCTGGAGCAGAACTTCTTCTCGACGAACTTCAGCGCGTCGAACCCGCTCTCCTACTATTCCCCGCTCTCCGCGAGCCAGGCCGCCAACACGACGCTCGTGAACGACCTCAACACCTGGAACTTCGACACCCCCACCTCCACCGAGATCGGGATGATGGAGACCGCGAACCAGTCGTTCCAGGTGATCAACTCCGAGACGATCCAGCTGAACCTGGGCTACGGCTACCTGGCCAGCAACTACACCTACCTGCTCGCCTCGATCTCGGCCCCCAACTCCTACGCGGTGGACCCGGTCGTGGTCGACGCGCACGGCGGCGTGGTCGAGGGCGACATCTCGAACGACTGGCTGGCGACCAACGCCGTCGGCACGGGCCAGTACACCCTCTCGAACTACAACGACGTCGTGGGCGGCGGCTACACGCTCACCCCGTGGGCCGGCTACTGGGGGAAGTCGTACGCCGCGGCGGAGTCCTGGAACGCGATGATCCAGCCGGCGAACACGACCGTCGACGTCTCCTTCCAGGAGGACGAGGACGTCACGATCAGCGATCTCGACACCGGCGCCGTCGCGACCGCGTCCTTCGCGTACCTGGGCCCGTCGGC
>JASHYV010000188.1 GCA_030064695.1 Thermoplasmata archaeon | reverse complement strand
CCACACCGTCGGAACCCACCCGGCGTGAGCAACCTAGTTAGCCGCAGCAACGTGGAGTCCCCGCGTGGACCGGAACATCCGACTCCTCTCGATCGGCATCGCGATCCGTACTTTCGGCTCGGCGATGTACAATCCGTTCCTTGCCCTCTTCCTCTATTCGGTGATGGGCATCGGATACCTCGAGATCGGGACGATCTTCGCGGCGCTCGGGGTGATCCAGCTCCCGTTCGCCCTCGTGGGGGGGCTGTGGAGCGATCGCATCGGACGGCGCCCGCTGATCGTGCTCTCGCTCGCGACGGAGGCGCTCTTCACCGGAGGGCTTGCCTACGCGTTCCAGATCCGGTCCCTGGCGCTCGCGATCGGACTCGCCGCCGTGGGCGGGAGCGTGCTCGCCTCCACCGGCGCCGCCTTCTCCGCGTACATCGCCGACCATTCGAGCGGATCGGACCGGACCCGTGCGTTCACCTGGTACCGCATCACGTTCAACGCCGGCTACTCTGCCGGCGTGACGCTGGGCGGGATCCTCGTGGGCTTCGCCGGATTCCCGATTTCGCTGTTGATCGCATCGCTGATGATCGGGGTGGCCGCCATCTTCGTGGTGACCCTGCTCGAGGCCTCGCCGTACGATCGGCGGCTGAAGAGCGGCGAGCCTCCGAAGGAAGGGGCGCCTAAGGCGCCCGCGACGGGCCGGAGCCTGCGTCAGAGCCTGGGCATCCTGGCCCAGGACCGGCCGGCCCTGCTCGTCGCGGCCGGGTTCGGGCTCGCGTACCTGGTCTCGAGCCAGTGGAGCGTGATCTTCCCGCTCTTTGTCCACAACAAGCTCGGGATCGGCTACTCGCTCCTCGGGATTGGGCTCGCCCTCAACGGGGTCATCGTCGTCGTGGGGCAGGCGTTCACCACCGAGAGCCTCATCGGCCGCCGGCATACCTCGATCGCGATCCTCGGTGTGGCGCTGTACGTCGTGGCCTTCCTGCTGCTCGGCGCGGCCGCCCTCTGGGTGCTGCTGCCCGCCGCGGCCTTCCTGGTGGCCGTCGTGGTGCTGACGTTCGGAGAGAACATCGGGTCGATCCCGATCTCGACGCTGCCCTCGAATCTGGCTCCGGAGGGGGAGGTCGGGTCGTACAACGGAGGCATCAACACCGTACTGGCCGCGGCGGCGATCTCCGGGACCTTCTTCGGGGGCGCGGTGCTTTCCGGGATCTCCAACCCCTTGCTGGAATGGGTGATCCTGTGCATGCCCGCGATACCGGCCGCGATCCTCCTTCGATGGGCGGCCGGCCGGATCCCGATCGAAAAAGATCGCGCCTAGAGGCGACCCCGGCTCGCGGGGCAAAGAGCGCCCGCTCGAGCGTCGGCCCCGGCGAGGTCTTAATTTCCAGAGCGCATCCGCCCGGCCGATGTCCGACTCGCGGTGGGATGGCTCCGGGCGTTCGCAACGATTCGGCGTGACCGGGATATCGATCGTCCTGGCCACGCTGTTGGCTCTCAGCGGCGCGATGGCGCTGGTCGCCTCGATGGACCGGAGCGATCTCTCGCGCGGCGCTTCGACCGCGCCGACCGCCACGAGACCCGGCGGCGGCAGCCTCGCCCGAACCCGGTTTTCCGCGGCCGCCGGCCCGGGGTTCGTCAATCAGACGCTCGTGCTCGCGAACGGCACCCTCCTTTCGGGGGACTTCCTCGCCGATCCCGCCGCCGACACGTACTCCGGGGTGTACGACGCGGCGACGGGCAATGTCTACCTTCCGAACGCCGACTCGGACAATCTCTCGATCCTCCAGGCCTCCACGAACACGCTGATCGGGGACGTGGTGACCGGGGTCGAGCCCACCGCAGTGGCCCTGGACGGCGCCAACGGGAATCTCTACATCGCCAACGCCGGGAGCGACACGGTCACGGAGTGGAACCCCGTCGCTCACTCCGACGTGGGCCTGATCGGTACCGGGGGCATCCTGCCCTCGCCGGACGCCATCGCCTTCGATCCCGCGGGCCACGATCTGTTCATCGCGGAGGGGTTCGCGAGCACGGTCACTCTGCTCAACGCCACGACCAACGCCTACCTCGGGAACGTCACCGTGGGCGCGGGACCGAGCTCACTCACCGTAGACTCGGCCAACGGCAACGTCTTCGTGACCAATTCGGAGAGCAGCAACCTCACGATCCTCAGCGACACCGGCGCGCTGGTCGGCAGCTATCAGTTCCCCACGAGCCCGCTGCCCACCGATCCCGACAGCGCGTGCTACGACCCGACGTCGGGCCACGTGCTCGTCGCGGACGCGGACACCGGCAACGTCTCGATCTTCGACGGGTCCTCGGGGGCGTTCGTGCAGAACGCCTCCATCGCCTACTTCGAGGACCTGCCCGGACTGGTGAGCATCGCGTGCGACGCCTCCAACGGGCAGGCCTATGTCACGAATGAGGCGCTCCCGGGAGACGATGTCATCACGATCCTCGACTCGGCCAGCGGCGCGCTCGTGGCGAACGTCACCGTCGGCTCGGGTCCGCTGGGCGTCACCTACGACAGCGGCAACGGAGACCTGTACGCCTCCACTCTCTCGCTCAACGTGAGCGTCCTCTCGGGCTCGACCGGTGCCGTGATCACGACCATCCCGCTCTGGGAACTCCCCGACGGGATCGCCGTCGATCCGTACGCGACCTGGTCCGTGAGCCACCCCAAGACCGCGCAGGGGGAGGGCGTGCTCTACGCCGTGGAAGCGGACCCGGTCAACACCCTCCTCGGGCTGAACGATCGATACTATGGGGTCGACACCACGACGAATGAGACCGGCTGTGGCGCCCTGTACTCCGGGCACACGGACCTCTACGACCCCGCGAACGGCGACATCCTCGAGGACGCCAGCGGCCCGGGCTGCGCCGGCGCCGCCGTGTTCAACGGGACCACCGGCGACTTCGTGACGGTGATCTCCACCTACCCCGACGTGCTCGGCACCTTCGGGTCGGACTGGAGCTACGATTCCGCGAACCAGGTGGTGTACGTCACGACGTCCGACAACCTGATCCTGGGTATCGGGGCCTCGAACACGATCGTCCAGACCCTCGCGCTCACGTCGGGGACCACCGTCGCGTCGCTCGCCGCCGACCCCGAGAACGGAGACCTTTACGTCAGCACCACGGGGACTTCGGGCGTCGCCAACCTGACGGTGATCAGCACCTCGACCGGTGAGGTCGTGGGGAACGTCTCGGAGGGCGTGAGCCAGGCGGTGGTCTACGACCCCGTCAGTCACGACATCTACGCCTCGGGCGATGGCTACGTCGAGGTCTCCGGGGTCCCGGAGTACGAGCCGATCCTCCAGGAGATCGACGCCTCCACGAACACCGTGGTGACCAACATCTCGGGCGGGGCGGGCTTCCAGCTCGCCTTCGACCCCGCAAACGAGGACCTCTACGGCATCGATCCCGAGGCCGACGACGTCGTCGTGGTCAACGCGACGACGAACGCGGTGGTCAGCGACATCCCCGTGGGCGAGGCCCCCTACGCGATCGCCGTCAACGGCACCGGCGGCACCGTCTACGTCTCGAACACCGATTCCGGCACGATCAGCATCATCGAGCTGAGCGGGAGCGTCTCGCCCTCGGTGCTCGTCTCGCCGGGGAGCGTAGCCCTGGGATTCCACAGCTCGGAGGATCTCTCGGCAGCGGTGAGCTGCTCCGGGGGTGCCTGCCCCTCGGGAGCGACCTACAGCTGGTCGCTCAACAACTCCGCCCTCGGCTCGCTCAACGCGACCGGATATCCCCTGGTGCAGTTCACGGCGGCGGCGACGGCGGGTGTCGCCAACCTGTCCGTCGTGGTGAAGGTGGGCGGCGCCACCGCCCTCGGCTGGTCGATCATCACGATCACGTCCGCGCCCGTTCCGACACTCTCGGGGGTGACGATCTCGCCGTCGGGACCGTCGGTGGGTCGCAACGGTACCGTGCAGCTGAACGCCCAGATCACCTGCACCGGCGGAGCCTGCCCGGCCGGCACCACCTATGCGTGGAGCCTCAGCAACTCCTTGGGGGTCCTCAGCGCGACGACCGGGGCGACGGTGAGCTTCACGGCGGGCGCGGCGACGGGGGTCACGCAGGTGACCGTCGCCGCGACGCTCAACTCGGTCACGGAGCACGGGACCGCGACGGTCACGATCACCACCTCGACCACGTCCAGCACGCCCTCGAGCTTCCCGATCCTGTA
>JASHYV010000187.1 GCA_030064695.1 Thermoplasmata archaeon | reverse complement strand
CACAACGAGCAGCAGGACCTCCGTCCCGGGCTGATCTTCGACTCCTACATGGCCGAGGCCGCGGCTTGGATCAACGCCCACGCCGCCCCGGGCGCGGTCGTCATGGCCGACGGGAACGGCGGGAACAGCGCCCTCACCGTGTTCGCCGTCTATTGCGGACACGTGGTCATTTTCCGGCCGGACTTCGACCTCGAGCTCGCGATCTCGCAGAGCGCGTATCCGACCAACCTTCCGGTGCTGCTCACGAACGAGGTCGTGACCAACCCCAACGCGACGAACGCCCAGGCCGCGTACACCCAGCTGAACGTGCAGTACTACGTCCTTCAGTGGGGATTCTCCACCAAGATCATCGACGCGATGTCGCTCCTGGCCTACTTCCCGATCGTCTACGAGAACTCCCAGATCGTCGTGTTCCGCTACGTTCCCTCGCTCGCAGGCGACGCCGCCTTCCTACCGGCCACCGGGTACTCCTCGGCCTCCCCGACCGTGGTCTCGACCGAGATCGGGACCGCGTACAACCAGAGCAATTCGATCCCCATCACCCCGAACGCGATCACGTCGACCGGGCCCCTCGGATCCGCGTTCAACGGGAGCACGGCGAACTACAGCTTCACGGTGAACTCGGGGATCTACACGCTCACGATCCATCGGGAGGTCTACCAGACCTCGGAGCACATCCGGATCTCGATCGACGGGAAGTACGAGGGGACCGTCTACTTCACGAGCTTGGGCTGGTCGTTCGGGGCGCTCGCGAACCTCGTGCTCTCCCCGGGCCCGACGCAGCTTACCCTCACCTTCGAGGGCACCGTCGGCTACATGGACCCGATCGACTACCTGACGCTCTCCCAGCCCTGAGCCGCTCCCAGCGCCCGGCTGCTACGCGGACGCAGGACCCGGCGCACTGGGTCGCTCGACCGAGACGCGCCGACCTTCCCGGGCGGAGCGGTAGAGCGCGTCGATCGCGTGCAGAACCTGCTCCCCGTCGCGCCCCCGCGCCACGCTGAGCCCGTCGGCCGACCCCTGGGCCGCCGCGAGGAACTCGCCGACCTCGCGGCTGAACGAGTCGCGCGGCGCTCCGGCGAAATCGCTGAGGTCCGGCGTTCCCTTCCTCGGGAAGAAGGCGCAGGTGGCCGCGTCGCCGCGCCCGTCGACCACCAGACGTCCCAGCTCCCCGTACACCTCGAGATAGAGGTACCCGTTCCACTCCGTCCACGAGCACTGGAAGCTCAGCGGAACTCCTCCGTCGAGCGTCAGGGTCCCGACGAAGTTGTCCTCGATCGAAGGCGGCAGCTCGTGCAACCGGTGGAAGGCGGTGCCCTCGGCTTCGACCGGCTCACGCCCGAGGATCCAGCGGCTCACGTCGATGATGTGGCAGCCGTTGTCGAGCAACGTCCCTCCCGAGCCGATGAGCGCGGGGTCGCTCGACCAGGGCGAGGACTGGAGCACCCAGCCGTCGTGCCCGACCCAACCGCGGGCGAAGAGCAGGGCGCCGAGCGCGCCGGACCGGACCACCTGACGCGCGCGCTGCACGTTCTGGAAGAATCGGAGGTTCGAGCCGACGCAGAGCACCCGCTTCGAGGTCTGGGCGAGCTCGACCAGTCGATGGGCCTCCGAACCGGTCGGTGCCATCGGCTTCTCGAGGAACACGTGGCGGCCCGAGGAGAGCGCCAAGGACGCGAGCGGAACATGGAAGGCGTTCGGCGTGCAGATGAGGACCGCGCCGACCCCCGCCTCGGCGACCGCGGCCTCGGGGGTGGGAGCGACCGGCACCCCCAGGGCCGCCCCCAGGGCGTCCGCCCGGCTCCGGTCGGGATCGGCGACGCAGACCAGTCGGGCGCCGGCCGCCTTCGAGACGGCCTCGGCCCGTCGGCGGCCCATGCGGCCGCAGCCCAGGACCGCCACACCGAGGGGTTCGGCCACCCTACCCCTCCCGGAGCCGGACGATCGCGGCGGCCACCCGGCGGACCTCGTCGGGCGTCGTCGCGTTGCCGGACGGCAGGTTGAGTCCCTCGCGGCCGAGCTTCTCCGCGACCGGGAAGCGTTCGCCGTCGTACTGGCCCCCGTACGCCGGCTGCCGGTGGATCGGCACGAAGCTCGACCGGGTCTCGATCCCCTGCTGCTCGAGGTCGAGCAGCAACTGGTCCCGGCTTCGCCCGTAGCGGGTCGCGTCCACCTGGATCGTGTACATCCAGTAGACGTTCCGGATGCCGGGCAGCTCGGGGGGGCGCAGGATGCCCGGCACATCCTCGAGCAGCGAGTTGTAGAGGGCGGCGACCTCCCGGTGGTGGGTCACGAACTCGTCCATGCGCCGGGTCTGGGCGAGGCCCACCGCGGCCTGCAGGTTCGTGAGGCGATAGTTGAAGCCGATCCGGTCGTGGACGAGGAACTTCCTTCGGGCCGGGTCGTAGCCCTGGTCGCGCAGGGCGCGCGCGTTCTCGGCGAGGCGATCGTCGCTCGTGACGACCATGCCGCCTTCTCCACAGGTCACGATCTTGTTGGCGTAGAAGCTGAAGGCGCCGAAGGCCGACATGCTGCCCGCCGGCTTCCCGTGGTAGAGCGCCCCGTGCGCCTGGGCGGCGTCCTCCACGAGCGGGATCCCGCGAGGCTCGGTGACGGCCCGGATCCGGTCCATGTCGGCCGGGTGACCGTAGAGATGGACCGGCATGACGGCCCGGGTCCGGGGCGTGAGCCGGCGGGCGACCTCGTCGGGATCGAGGTTCCCGGTCACCGGATCGGAATCGGCGAGCACCGGACGGGCGCCGCAGTACCGGACCGCGTTCGCGCAGGCGATCATCGTGTAGGTCGGCACGATGACCTCGTCCCCCGGCCCGACCCCCAGTGCGACCAGCGCGAGATGGAGGGCGGTCGTACCGCTCGTGACGGCCACGCCGTGCTTGGCGGCGACGCGCTGGGAGAACTCCTTCTCGAAGTCCGAGATGAAGTGCCCCTTGGACGAGATCCAGTTGGTCCGGAGGCACTCGAGGACGTACTCCGTCTCGGTGTCCGAAAGCGCCGGGGCGGCGATGCCGATCCGGGTCGACGCGGTCACGGTCGGGACGGTAGTCGGGACCCCTTAAGACGGCATCATCCCGACCGGCGCCGACCGGCCCAGGACCCGGGCCGGTATGGGCGAAACATAAAAGTGCTACACCGCCCTCCTCCGACGCGCGACACGTCTTGAATGCGACGGCCGCGCCGGGGTCGCACACGCTCCCACCCCCGAGCCCGGCGGCCCGACCCGGGGGCCCTGCCTCCCCCTCCGTTCACCTCTCCGGCCATGGACCAAAGTATTTGGCGGGTCGTCCGGTGAATTATCGCACGTGCCTCTCGCGGACTCCCGCGCTCGTCCCCCGGGCGCCGGCCCCGGAACCGGGCGCGGCGGAGGTGGACGCTTGACCGGCGACCCCGGAGTCGAGATGCGGGAGCAGCGAACGGCTCTTGTAGCTCTTCCCGACTCGGAACCGGCAAGAGCCGCATCGGAGTCTTCGGGATCGATCGTCGGGTTTCCTATCGGGACCCCGGCTCGGGCCCGCGCTCCCGGCACAATGCAGAAGGTGGGACGCTGAGCTCCGAAGCCGAGGTCGAGCAGCTCCGGAGGGAGGCGATCCGAGCGGCATCACCGGCGATCGATCCGCCCGTCCGACCTCGATCCGAGTCCCAGATCCGCATTGCCGTCGTGATCCCCGCGCATTGCGAGGAGGCGGGAATCGGTCCGGTGCTCCGCGAGTTTCCCGACCTGGGACCGGGCTTCGAGCTCCGCACGTTCGTCGTCGACGACGGCTCGAGCGACGGCACCGCCCAGGTGGCTCGCGCGGCGGGAGCGACCGTCGTCCGCCACCCGCAGAACCTCGGCATCGGCGCCGCGCTCACCACCGGCTTCGAGGCCGCGCTGCTCTGGGGGGCCGACGTGATCGTCCAGCTCGACGCGGACGGGCAGCACGATCCGGGGCGGATCCCCGAGCTGATCCGACCGATCCTCATGGGCCAGGTCGACTACGTCCTCGGGAGCCGGTTCCGCTGCGACTCCGCCGGGGTCCCGACGCTGCGGCGGGTCGGCATCAAGTTCTATTCCCGGCTCCTGCGGGTCCTGAGCGGCTACGACCTCACGGACGTGACCACCGGCTACCGCGCCTTCCGGGCCTCGGTCTACCCGCGTCTCTGCTTCCGCGCGCAGAAGAACTGGGCGATCGAGATGACGCTCCGCGCCGGCCTCAACGATGTCTCGATGCGCGAGGTCGCGACCCCGCACCACGACCGGAACGGGGGCCACTCGCAGTTCGACCGCTCGCGTCTCTTCGTCCAGTATCACGGTCGAGCGCTCCTCCAGATCGCTCGGGCCTACACGAGCCGGCTGACGCCGCCCGGGCGGTGGAGCCCGCCCACGCCCTTCCGGATCCCTCGCATGCTGGCCGATCGGCTGCCCGACTGGCTGGAGCCCCCGACTCGCTCCTCCGGCGACCGAGCGATCACCGAGCACTGAGCGGGCTCAACCGAGCTCGCTCGGCGCCGCCCGCCAGTAGTCGAGGGCGTCCGCGACCGTTCGGGCGAACGGAAACTCCGGGCGGTACCCGAGCGCGAGCAGGCGGCGGATGTCGGCCCGGTTGTCGGGTTCGTCCGTCGGCCGGAAGAGCGACGGATCGGGCGTGAGCTGGACCGGGACCTTCGCGAGGCCGACAAGCGTCTCCGCGATCTCCCGGATCGTGTGCGTCTCCCCGGCGCCCACGTTCACGGGCTCGGTCGGCTTCCCGGACTCGAAGACCCTCCACATCGCCCGCATCACGTCCCGGATGTCGGAGACGTCCCGTCGGGTCTCCAGGTTGCCGTGCCGGACGGGTCCGCCCTGCCCGCTGGCCTCCAGCCGGGCCACCTGCCGCGCGAAGTCGTTCATGGCGTCGCCGGTCTTGCCCGGCCCGGTCGTCCCGAAGAGCCGGGCCCGTACGATGCGGAGCCCGAAGTTGAGCGAGTACTGCAACGACAGCATGTCCTGGGTGCCCTTCGACACCCCGTACGGGTTGGTCGCGTCGAGCGGCGTGTCCTCCGAGATCGGAAGGCGGCTCGGGGCCCCATACGCGGAACCCGAGGAGGCGAGGAGCGCCCCGTTCTTGGGCGGATGGGCCCGCAGGGCCTCGTAGAGGTAGATGGTGCCCAGCACGTTCGTCCGGAACGTGTCGGCCGGGTCGGCCCAAGCCCGCTTCGCGTACGCCTGGGCGGCCAGATGGAAGATCCCCTCCGCGTCCGTGTCGGCGACGAGCCGCTCGACCGCGGCCCGGTCCTGCATGTCGAGACGGACCCAGCGGACGCCCTCTTTGGGCAGTCCGCGGACCGACATCTCGCCCTCCGAGAGGTAGGTACCCACCACCTCGTGGCCGTGGGCCACGGCGAACGTGGAGAGGTGCCGACCGATGAACCCGGAGGCCCCGGTGATCAGGATCCGCATGGGCGTTGCCGAACCGCCTTCGCGACGGCCGGCGCGTTATAGGGATTGCCTAGCCGCGGCGCGCAGCTCCCGCCGGAGCCGGCGCGCAAGCCGGAGTTCCCGGAGGTACAGCCGGAGGAACGCCGAGCTCTGAGTGACCTTGCTGCGCCCGCTGCCCCGGGGGACGAATTGGAACGCCACCTCCGAGATCCGGCGCCCCGTGCTCATCGCGAGCACGAAGAGGAGGAGCTTGTAGCCGCGCACGCTCGGATCGAAGGAGCGGAAGACCGGGCGCCGGAAGGCAAAGAAGCCGGAGACCGGATCGGACACCTCCCGTGCCTCGGGCAGCCAGACTCGCGCGAGCCCCTGGGCACCGTGCGAGAGCAGGAGGCGGCCGAGCGTCCGGGGTCCGGGTGAGCCGCCCGGCGCGTACCGGCTCGCTACGACCAGGTCCGACCCCGCGGCGAGCGCGGCCACCATCGGAGGGAGGGCCTCGGGGGGATGCTGCAGATCCGCGTCCATGATGACGACGAACTCCCCTCGGGCCGTCTCGATCCCCATCGCCTGGGCGCGGATCGTCGTCTGCTTACCTTCGTGCAGACGCACCCGGAACCGCGCGTCGGTCGCCGACAGCTCCGCCAGGTACGGCCGCGTGCCGTCGGTGCTCCCGTCGTCGACGACGATCACCTCCCAGGGAGGCAGCTCCACGTGGAGCAGCCGCTCGACGAGCCCCGGCAGGTTCCCGCGCTCGTTGAGGACCGCCCAGACGATCGAGAGCCGCGGTGCCTCCGCCCCGGTGGACATCGGACGGTCGATCAGGCGCTCGATCGGACGGACCAGACCTGCGGGCCGGCGTACTCGAGCGAGAAATCGGTCACCCGGCCCCCCTCGGCGGTGACCGCCTTCGCCACCTGGGCCCGACGGGCGAAG
>JASHYV010000186.1 GCA_030064695.1 Thermoplasmata archaeon | reverse complement strand
AGTCCTCCAACAGCCGCACGATCGAGGCCGCCGTGGCCGCGGGATCGCCCTCCGGACACACGAGCCCGTAGGTCCCCACGAACTCGCCCATGTCGAGCGAGTCCGCCACGACGACGGGCAAGCCGGAAAGCATCGCCTGCATCACGGACAAGGAAAACCCGATGCGCGACGGATAGAGCAGCGCGGTGACCGAGCGGAACGCGTCGCCCAGCCGACCTTCGGGTATGAACCCCACGAATCGGATGTGCTCGGAAACGCCCAGACCCGCCGCCAGCTGCCGAAGCCGGACGATACCACGACCGGTCCCGGCCATCAGCAACTGAGCGCCCGGCCGGCTCCGGACGACCTCAGCCCAGGCCTGGACCGCGACGTCCCCCCCTCGCTCGATCGGGTTCCACGATCCGAGGAACAGCATCCGGTCCGAGGGGTCTGGTCCGAAGAGCGGCTCGGAACTCGGACGCGCCTCGAGGCTCGTCGGGTCGACGCCGAGCGGGACGATTGCGGTCTTGCCGCCCGGTACGCCCAGCCGCTCGACGAGGTAGCGTCGCGTGAACTCGAAGGGGCAGATGATCCGGTCGCTGCGGGCGCACGACATGCGGATGCAGAACCGAAGGAACCGGTACCGCGCGGGATGCAGATCGAGCAGGCGAAAGGGCACCACGTCGTGGACGGTCGTGACTAGGGGAGCCCGGCCCAGCAAGCCCGCCACGCGGCCGCCGACGGGAGAGACCGCATGCCAGAGCCCCCCTCGCTCACGTCCGACCCGGGTGAAGATGTCCGGCTCCCCCAAGACGAGCTGACGAAGATGCGTCGAGAACTGTCCGTTCTCGACCGGGCGGAACGGGAGCCCTCGGGCGGACAATCCCTGCAGCAGGTAGTACAGATACCGGTCGATCCCGCGCCCGGTGGTGGCGGACGGGAGATACGGGTAGCCGAGGACGACCAGGTTCGGCCCGGCCCCGACGGACCCTCGCGTTGGTTCCACGAGCCTCACGGAGCCAGCCCGTTCCGCCATAAAGCCGAGTCGTGACGGAGCTCCGGGAGCCCGGCGGCGTGCCCGCGCCCCCAAACTGTTAAGCCCGCCGGCTCGGCGTGGGGAGTCCAGTCGAGTGCGGCGGGGCGCGATGACGGGTCCGACGACAGAGTTGGGGGCGGCGCCCTCGGCGGCAGGCTCCCGGACGCCCACGCTGCGGGAGCTGGGACTGCTCGTCGTGGTCGCTCTCGCACTCGCCGTGCTCGCCGGGATCGGCGACGCGTGGTTCCGGGTGGGCGTCGTCTACCTCGCGGCGGTGGTGTTCCCCGGCGCGGTCGCGATGGCGGTGCTCCGGCAGAAGGTGGCCGGAACCCCGATGTCGTTCCTCGAGGCCACGCTCTACGCCAACCTCGTCGGGGCGACGGGGCTCATGGCGATCGGATGGACCGCCGCCCGTCTGGGCTGGTTCTCGTCCTACCCCGTCGCGCTCGCCGCCATCGCGGTCGGCCTCGGGCTCGCCGCGTGGGGTCGCCGCGAGCTTCCCGGCCAGGTGCGCCGAGCGATCGCCGCGGCCTCCTGGGACCAGTTCGCGGTGATCGCCGGGGTGTTCCTCGGGCTCATCGCGCTGCTGAGCCCCGTATTCGCCGTCCTGCAGACCGGGGCCCAGATCGGCGGCGACACCTCGTTCTTCACGCGCATCGGGGACGTGATCGCGCAGACCGGTCGGTGGCCCCAGCTCTCGACGGTCTGGCAGCCATACACCAGCCAGGCCGACGTGGCGCCAGGCCTGCCCGTCCTGTACGCGGTGTTCGGGGGGGTCTTCGGCTCCGAGGCGCTGCACCTCGCGTTCAGCTCGAACGTGCTCGTCCTCGGGCTCGCCACCCTGTCGATGTTCCTGCTCGTGAAGGAGTTCGTCGGGCCCCGCTGGGTCGCCTACGCGGCCGCGGCGGCCTGGATCGTCGGATTCCCGGACAACAGCCCGATCGTGAACGACATCCTTACCGCCGGAGTTCCGGGGTTCTATCCGGACGCCGTAGCGAGCATCTCGTTCTTCCTTCTCTTGACCGCCGTCACGGTGCGACTCCTGCGTGCTCCACGGAGCCGCCCGGACCAGCTCGCGCTGCTCGCGATCGTGTTCCTGGGGATCGTGCTGGTGAACCAGCTCACCTTCCTCATGTCCGTCGTGCTGCTGGTCGTCGCCGGCCTCTACTTGCTCGTTCGGGCCGGGCCTCGCTGGACGCTGCGGGCCGCCGCCGTGGTCGTCCTGCCCGTGCTGGCCTTCCTGCCGGAGTACCTCATCCCGTCCTACGCGCTCGCCGACAGCCCGTCGACCGAGAAGACGCACGCGATCACGCTCGCGACGTGGCTCGACTGGCCCTCGCTCGGCTCATACTATCTCACGTTCGGAGAGATCGGGCTCATCGGAGCCGCCGCGGCGGTCCTCGGGGTGGCGTTCGCGCTGGTCTGGGCGCTCACCCGCCGGGCCGCGACCCCCCTGTGGGACGTGCGAGGGGCGGTGGTGTTGGCGGCGACCGGGCTGATCTACCTTCCGCTGGCGTTCGCGCCGGTGGGGGCGGATCTGCTCGGCATCGGCTCGTCGCGGTTCAACACGTACCTAGGACTCCTCTCGGTGCCGTTCATCGCCGTCGCGCTCGTGAGCCTGGCGGGCTGTTTGAAGGGCGCGCTGGTCCGCCTCCGTGCGCGCAGCAGCCCCACTCGGGTCGCGATCCCCAA
>JASHYV010000185.1 GCA_030064695.1 Thermoplasmata archaeon | reverse complement strand
ATGGCTTACTGGGGGCCGATCTGCCGTCCCCGGGTCCGCGACCTCGAGGGACCGGGACCGGCCCGGCGGACAATGTGTGCCGCGGCGTTACCGGCCGATCCTGTTGATGTCCCGGGTGCCGAGGACCGCCTGCGGATAGCCCGCCCGCGCCAGCTGGAGCATCGCTCGGCCCACCCGGTCGGTGGTGGTCGCACGGCCGATCGCGACCAGGAGGACCGCGACGGGCCAGAGCACGATGTACCCCAGCCGGTAGAGCGCGGTACGCGAGCGGATCCCGTGTCGAGGCTGGATGACGCCCGGCCGCAGCATGTAGGCCCGGCGGAACGGAAGACGGAGGAGCGCGTTCTCCGTACGGCCCTTGACGCGGGCCCACATCCTCGGGCCCTGCTCGGTGGAATCCGTGCCCGCTCCCGATACGTAGACGAAGGTCAACCGTCCCGGGTTCCGCTCCACGACGGTGCGTGCGGCCCCGAGGGTGAGGTCGTACGTGACGCGGCTGAACTCCGCTTCCGTACGGCCGACCGACGACATCCCGAGGGGAAAGAAGCACGCGTCGTAGCCGCCGAGACGGTCGGCCACCGCGTCGAGATGACCGGGGTCGGCGACCACGATCTGCTCGAACTTGGGTCCGGCGGCCGGGAGCGCTCGGCGGACCACCGCGGTCACGTGCTCCACATCCGGAGCGAGGAGGCACTCGCGCAGCACCCCCTGGCCGACCATGCCGGAGGCACCGAAGATCAGGACGCGCACGTCCCTCCCTCCGTCTCCCGCGAGTATATCGGATGCGGTGCGCGACGTCGGAGTCGGCCGCCCTAGACGAACCGGCCCGCCCGCAGCACCGGCGCCCCGTCGATCGCGACGTCGGCGCCGGCGAGCGAGACCCAGTTCATGAAGTTCGAGCGATTGCGCCCGTAGAGGTGCTGGTTCCGACCGACCACGAGCGTGACGCAGCCCTCCTCCACGGTCTCCAAGTTGGGCACGTCCCGCGGCACCGGATTCAGCCCGAACGTGATCGCACCGGTTCGGTCCCGGCCGGGGGTACCGGCCCGATACCGTCGGGCGAACTCGGGCTCTCCACTTTCAAACGCGAAGGAGGTCATCCGCCCACCCGCGAACTCGAGCGTGCCGCCGGCGCTCCAGAACCACCAGATGTTGGTCCGGCGGTTCGCCCGGATCCGACCTTCGGCTGTCTTCGAGTCGAGCGCCACGTCCACCCGCCCGCCCGGTATCTGCGACAACATGTCGGACGGACCGTACCGCTTGTCCCGAGGGTGGGGGGTCCCGTCGTGCACGCGCGGCGGCGTTCCGGCGAGACGCACTTCGAGATCCGTACCGTTCGAGTGCGTGATCCGCACCTTCGTGCCCTGAGCGAGCGCCCGAGAGAGACGCGCGCCGCGTCGGGCCATCTCCTGGGGGTCGGCGAGGCAGGCACGGAGGATGTCCCGTTCCCACTGGTCGCGGTCCAGGCCCCACTCGCGGGCCCGCCCTTCCGTCGCAAACCCGATCGTGACCCGGGCTCCGCGCAGACCGGCCTTTCGGGCCTCGCCATACCACGACGAGAACCAGCCGAGGGCCCGGTCGAACGTCTCCTCCGGGAGCTTGTCGAGGCGGTCGGTGTCACCGGGACCCCAGAAGTGGACGAAGATATCGGCCGCCTTGAGTGCGGCCCATTCGGGCTCGCTCGACGCGCCGAGGAGTTTGCTCTGCTTGCGGTCGATCGCCGCCCACCACGCCGCCTCGTCCTCCTGGATATGCAGGGTGCGTCCCCCCGCGCGTCGCACCGCGTCGACCATCGCGGCGGCGATCGGCATCGTGTGGTCCCACGACTCGAGCACCGCGTTCTCGCCCGGGCGGACCTTGAGGTACTTCGTCACGATGGTCCGGGCAGCTCGCGCTCGCAGTTCGGAGAGGGAGTCCGAGGCGGGGTCCGTCATGCCGATCCCTCCCGACGCGGCTCGCGGTTCGGCGGCTCCTGCAGGAGTCGGTCGATGTTGTCCCAGACCTCGAACGTCCCGCCCTCGGCGTCCCCGCCCCGCATTCGGTCCCGATCCGCACGGGTCGGGAACCGGTACCGTACGGTCACGCGGGTGAACTCTCCCACCGGTTCGAACGTGTCGGTCTCCAGGGCCACCACGTCCCCCCAGGAGCTCGCCGAGAAGGTGTTCACGATGCGCCGCGGCGGATCGATCTCCTGGAACTCGCCCTTAAACCGCATCGTGACCCCGTTCGGGAACCGGACCACGACCGAGTATCGGCCCCCGGGGCGAAGCGCCAGCTCTTCGATCGTGACCCGGTTCGGGTCCGGGGAGAAGACGTAGGGGAAGGTGGCGGGGTCGGTGAAGAAGCGGAAGACGCGCTCGGGCCGGGCGTGAAAGACCCGGGTCACCACGTTCTCGAGCTCGCCGGCCCGCGCGAATTCGCCCTTGTCGACTCCGGCCGGTCGAGACTCTACTTCGGTTTCCATGTGGGGCTCCTGGTCGTCGCACCGGCCGTCGCGTTCGTCTCGGCGCCCTCCGACTTCACCAGCTGTTCGATCCGGTCGAGTCGTCCTTCGACCAGGCTGCGGTACTGCTGAATCCACGCATCCAGCTCTCGGAACGGTTCGCGTCGGAGCGAGTAGAACCGGTGCTGGCCTTCGGCCCGGGATCGCACGAACCCGGCGTGATGCAGGATTCGGAGATGCCGAGAGACCCCGGGCTGGGAGAGGCCGAGTTCGGTGACGAGTGTTCCGACGGATCGCTCGCCGGGGCGAAGATGCTCGAGGATACGACGACGGCTCGGGTCTGCGAGGATCTGAAACGTGAGGCCCGACCGCGTCACATCCATGCCATACTCATTCGCTTATATAAGCTGAGCTGAATGTTCTGTGGGAGCGTGCGGGAGGACGTGCCGGAGGGACGCATTTCTCGTTCTCGATTGCCACTGGAGAACGCGTCTAGTTATACCTCCGAGGCTTCGAAGCACAAGGTTTCCGAACTTCCCCTCGAGGGGGTTGGCCCGGCATCGGGTGGCGTGCCGGAGGGCGGATTGGGCTGAGCCTTCCGACCGACCCGAATTTCGTACGGGCCGGACCTGAGGGGTAGGAATTCAACAATGAAGCCGCTCAGCGTGCTCATCAACACCCAGACGCCCCTCGTGCAGTTCCTTCCTCCGAAGGACGGCGTCGAGACCCTCTGGGAGATCGAGGCGGACTTCACGAAGCTCGAGGAGGGAACCGACTATCGATTCTCTCCCGGGGGCGTCACCCGGATGGTGTACCCCCTCGCGAAGCGGCTGATCGCCGACGGCGTCTGGAGCGACGTGCACTGGGTCTCGCTCAACCCGTACGCGCCCGAGACGGTGGCGCTCCCCGGAGGTATCACGCTCCACAATGTAGCGATCGACCCGGACCGGATGGGAGGGTACGGGAAGGCCAAGGAGGCGATCTGGACCGCCGTCCACGGCCTCTCCGACTCGCAGCTCGCCCGGGACCTCTTCTGGACCGACGACTACGGCGAGTACACCTTCTACAATCGGACCACCGCCGAGCTGATCCGCTCGCTCGACACCGAGCATGACTTCGACCTGTTCTACATCCACGACTTCCAGCAGCTCCCGATCGGGCACATGGTCGGTACGCTGAAGCCCAAGATCTACCGCTGGCACATCCCGTTCGATCCGGGTCTCGTGCCCGAGCCCTGGTGGCCGATCATGACCACGTACCTCGACGCGTACGACGTGGTCGTGGTGAGCTCCGACACCTATCGGAACGCGCTCCGGGAGTTCGGCCACAAGGGCCGCGTCGAACGGATCTACCCGTACGTGGATCCGTCGGAGTACGGGCACCCCGATCCCGCCGAGGTCGCGGCGGTCACTGGGGCCCGCGGGCTCGAGGCCAGCGACGTCGTCGCGCTCGTGGTGGGCCGGATGGATCCCGCGAAGGGTCAGGACCGGGTCGTCGACGCCGTCGCGCAGCTCGTGCCGGACCATCCGCGGCTCAAGCTCGTGCTGGCCGGTAATGGGAGCTTCTCGAGCGCCGCCCAGGGTGTCGGGCTCTCGAAGGGCGCGCTCTGGCGTCGCCATCTCGAGGAGCGGATCGCCTCCCTCGGGATCGCCGAGCGGGTGGTCCTCACCGGTCACGTGACCCAGCCGGAGCTGGACGCGCTGTACGAACGCAGCGCGTTCTCGATCCTGCCGTCGGGGCGCGAGGGGTTCGGCTTGGTCGTGATCGAGAGCTGGCTGCACCGCACCCCGACGATCGTTTCCGCGCCGGCGGGGGTCGCGGAGCTGATCCGCGACGGCGAGAACGGGTTGCTCTTCGACCCAGCGGACCCGGAGTCCCTCGTCGAACGGATGGGCCGGTTGCTCCGGGACCGGGGCTCGCTCCGGAAGCGTCTCGGCGAGAACGGCCTCAAGAGCGCCCGGGCCTGCACGCTGGACGCGGCGGTCAAGACGGAATCCCGCCTCGTGGGCCGGGCCGTGGAGGCCTGAGCCCATGTTCACGATTCCGTCGATGTTCTGGCCGGCCATCTACTTCGGCGTCACGCTCGGCATCACCGCCGTGATCGCGGCGCTCACGAGCCTCCTGATCCGCGGGCTGATGCGCCAGAGCAACCCGTCGGTGAGCTCGGCCGCCCAGCGCCTCGGCTTCCTCCTCGTCTGGCTGGTCGGGATCGTCATCGCCGTCCAGCAGGCCGGCGTGGCCGTCTACGTCCTCCTCGTCGTGATCGCGCTGCTCGGCATCGCCGGGGTCGTCGCGCTGAGGCTGCCGCTGGAGAACTTCGGGGCGAAGTACTTCGCGGACGTCTATTCGCCGTTCAAGGTCGGCGACACGGTCCGGGTCGGGGAGTTCGCCGGGAAGGTGATCGAGGTGAATGCGATGACCACCGTGCTCCTCACCGAGGACGACACCATGGTCGCGCTTCCGAATGCGCGGATGCTCCGCGAGCCGATCGTGAACCTGACCCCGCAGGCGTGGAAGGAGCTCACCGTCCCGATCACGCTCCCGGCCTCGGTCGACCTGGCCACGTTCGAGAGCGACATGGTGAAGGCGCTCGCCAAGCTCCGCACCCGTCTCGATCGGCGCTACCCGCCGGTCTTCACGACGAAGGCGCGGTCGACGCAGTCGAGCGACCTCGTGCTGACGCTGATGGTCCGGCGGCCCGAGGACCGGGAGCCGGTGCTGGCGGAAGCGAACCGTCGGCTGACCGAGGAGCTCGACAAGGCCCGGGGCAGCGCGCTCCGAGCTCCCGCCCTCTCGAGCGACTCCCGGGCTCCGGCCGAGACCCCGAAGAGCCCGACGCCCTGATCGATCGGCCGAGCGGCCCCGCCCCGTTCGCGTACGAACGCGAACTCCGCGCCCCGGCCCTTGCCCGACCTAGCCGGCGCGGCGTTCGAGCAGGATCTTGCGCGCCTTCGGCAGGCAGGCGCGCGAGCAAGCGATCCCGATCTCGGTCGTGATCGCTCCGGGCCGGCCTCCGCGATGGACGTGGGTCCATCCCGCGGGCAAGGGGCGAGGGACCCTCATCCGGTTGACCTGGAACCTCACCCGCGTGCCGCAGGCGTCGCAGATGGCGGTCAGCTCGTACGCCATGTCGGGCCAAAGCCGGTCCCCGCTCAAGTTCCTGCCGACCGCACTCTCGCTCCGTGCTCGACCGCACTCGCGCTCGAGGCGTCCGGCGGGTCGGGGACGGCTGTTAAATTGCGGTCACACAATAACTAAATAGCCGTTTAATTCTGTTAAACGCGTGCGGACCGCTCGAGCCCCGGCTCCCGCGACCCACTTCCTCGGCGTGCGCCTCTCGCTCGAGGAAGAGTCGCTCCTCGAGAGGTTCCGACGCGACCACGATCTGCCGAACCGCTCCGAGGCGGTGCGGGCGCTGGTGCGCGCTGCGGTCGAGACGCCGACCACCGCAGTGGAGTTGCCCGCCACGCTCCGGAACGAGCTCGAGGAGATCGTCGAGGACGGATACGCCCGGGACCTGGACAGCGCGCTCGCGCTCGTCGTCCACCTCGGGTTCGGGGAGCTGGTGCGGACCCACGCCGAGCGCCTCCCGACGCTGCGCGACCGAGCCAAGTCGAGCGCGGCAGGACGGGAGCACCGGCGGCGGGCGGATCGCGAGGGACGGGGACTCCTCGGGCGCTAGGTCCTCGACAAGGGTTGCAACATGGAGCCGATGGGGATCGCCTGGAGCGAGCGGAGCGGATTCATCTGCCGACTGTGCCGTCAGGACGCGAAGCATAATGAGGTGCTGCACATCTCGTACTGCCCCGTCCACGGACTGAGCTCTCCGCTCGACCAGCTGCCGTGGCGACCGGAGGCGAGAGCATCCCGAGTCTCTACACCCGTACCGGCGACCGCGGGACGACCGCTCTCGCCGGTGGGACGCGCGTAGACAAGGACTCGCCGCGCATCCGCGCCTACGGCGCGTACGACGAGCTGGGGGCCGAGCTCGGTCTCACCGAGGCGACACTCGAACCCTCGCTGATCGAGATCCGCACGGAGCTCCGCCGGCTCGCCCACGAGCTGTACATCGCGCAGTCGGAGCTGGCCGCCCCTCCGGGCTTCCGGGGCCACACGCCGCGCATCGAGGCTCGACACGTGAGCCGGCTCGAGGCCGACATCGATCGGTTCGACGCGCAGCATCCGCCGTTGAAGCACTTCGCCCTGCCCGGGGGATCGGTCGCGTCCGCGCACTTGCACGTGTGCCGGACCGTCTCCCGTCGCGCGGAGCGAGAGCTGTGGGCGTTGCACCGCACGGAACCGCAACGCGACGAACTGCTGCAGTGGGCGAACCGGCTGAGCGATCTCTTCTTCGCCCTCGCCCTCGCGGCCAACTCGGCCCTGAAGGTACCGGAAACGGCACCCGACTACTCGACCTGAACCGGGAGCCGATCGATGGAGATCGGGGTGGTCGGCAAGCCCAACGTCGGGAAGTCGACCTACTTCAACGCGCTCACCCTGCTCGACGTGGCGATGGCGCCGTACCCGTTCACGACCGTGACGCCGAACCGGGGCGTCGCCGCGATCCGGAGTCCGTGCCCGCATCCCGAAAAGGGGACGCCCTGCACGCCGGGCAACGCGAAGTGCATCGACGGGGTCCGATGGATCCCCGTCAGTCTCGTCGACGTGCCGGGGCTGGTGCCCGGCGCGCATCTCGGGAAGGGACTCGGGCACAAGTTCCTCGACGATCTCCGCGCGTCGGACGGCTTCATCCAAGTGGTCGACTTGAGCGGCGCCACGGATCCGGAGGGACGCCTCGTCGCGCCCGGCAGCCACGATCCTTCGGAGGAAGTGACCTGGCTCGAGGAGGAGCTGGTCGCGTGGGTGGCCGAGATCCTCGGCCGCGACTTCCAGCGTTCCGCCCGGTCGGTTGACCTCGAGGGAAAGAAGGTCGAGGAGTTCCTCGCCGAGCGTCTGACGGGGCTTTCGATCGGACCCTCCGCCATCGCGGCGGCGCTCCGCACGGTGCCGCTCGACCGAATCCACCCCGGCCGGTGGAGCGAGG
>JASHYV010000184.1 GCA_030064695.1 Thermoplasmata archaeon | reverse complement strand
CGACAGGCCGTATGCGGACAGTAGGATCAGCGCGAGGAGTCCGCCCGGGATCGCGAGCACGGTCGCCCCCGCGGAGCTCGCCGCCGAGCTCGTCGTGAGGTCGTAGACGATCCAGAGGCCGAGGCCGGTGCCGATCGCGAGGCCCAGCAGGGTCACGAAGCTGAACTCGAGGAAGAAGGCACTGAGGATCTTGCCCTCGGTGAACCCCATGGCCCGGAGCATCCCGATCTCCCGCCGCCGCTCGACCACGGCCCGCAGCGCGAGGATCCCCATCGCGGCGATCCCGACGGCGAGCCCGAGGCCGACGAAGATTTCGAGGAGGTCGATGAACGCCACCGTGTTCGCGATCGAGCTGTCGAGGATCGCCGTGATGTCGTAGAGGGTCAGCCCCTCCGCGAAGAACGCCCGCTTCGCGTCCTGGGCGGCGGTGTTCGAGGAGACGTTGGGGCGGACGGTGAGCAGGAACCCGACCTGCTGCGTGTAGCCGAACCGTTCGGCCGTGCCGGGGTTGATCCAGACGCCGGAGAGGGCGCTCTGGCTCATGATCCCGATCACCCGCACCTGGATCGTCGTGTTCCCCCCGGGCGCGGTGAGGCCGATCACGGTGCCGGCGGAGAGCAGCGGGTGGGCGGCGGAACTGGTGGAGGAGAGGCTGGTGGACGGGCTGTAGCTGCGGTCGACGACGGCCACCGAGGCGTTGTCCTGCAGCTCGGCCCAGACCTGAGAAGTCGTGAGACCGTTCCACGTCGAGTAGAATCCGAACTGGTTGGTCGAATAGAAATCGGCCATCGGGCTCTGATTGCCTGGGGCCGCGAGCAGCCGGTCCGTGTACGGGTTCGGCGTCGAGCCGGGCACCGCCACGTTGACCGCTCCGGCGATCACCGGCACGGCCACCGAGAACTCGCTCGAGAGGGTGGTGTTGTTCGCGATGTCCTCGGCGATCGACGGGATCGGCGCGGTCGAGCCGCCGAAGAACGTGTAGCCGCCGGACTCCGTCTGGATCGTGCTGCTGAGGCTGGCCTGGACGGTCGCCCCGAAGCAGGCGATCGCCACCATCGTGAAGATCACCAGCGCGAAGATCGTGAGGTTCACACTGGTCCGGCCCGGCCGACGCGATGGGTACGCGAGGGCCACTCTCGGCACCGCCGCAGGACGGGTCCGGCCACCCGAGACCGCCAGGATCCCGGCGGTGAGCGAGGCGGCGTTGAAGACGTAGAGGAGGAGCGCTCCGGCGACCATCAGGATGCCCTCCACGAAGACGATGAAGATCCCGCCCGAGTGGTTGGTCCCGAACACGTAGCGGTGGAGCGGCTCCAGGCCGGCCCAGACGAGAAGGGCGGCCCCCACGGCGCTGAAGACGATGCGGTTCCGCACGAACGCCGACCCCACGAAGCCGAGGCCGAGGATCGCGATCGCGCCTCCGAGCATCGGATACGAGACGTCCCCGGTGCCCCGAGCTGTCGACCAGAGGAGAAGGAGTCCGAGCACCGTGAGAGCGGCCCCGAGGTACGCGAGGAGCCGATACACGCGACGGGGCGGCGGCGTGGGCGGGATGTCGCGGATCGCCGCCACGATGTTGAGTCGGCTCACGCGTCCGCTCGCCGCGACGATGGTGACGAGCGTGAGCAGGAACCCCGCGACGTACGCGATCGCCAGGTCCGATCCCGTGAACGTGAACGACGAGACGATCGCGCTCGCGGAGAGGCCGGTGATCTTGAACAGCACGCTGAACAGGTAGATCAGAACGTAGCCGGCGACCACGCCGAGGACCGTTCCCGCGAGCGCGCTGCCGGCGGCGTACGCGAGCCCCTCGAAGTAGTACGTATAGACGAGATCCCGCCGTCCGAGCCCGATGGCCCGGAGCATGCCCATCTCGCCCTTCCGCTCCTCGGCGAGCGTGAAGAAGATGCCGACGATCAGCATCGCGCCGGCCGCGATCGAGAAGAGCCCGAGCACGAGGAAGAGGGTCTCCACGTTCTGCGACGCGCTCTGGGCGCTCGTCACGGCGCTCTGCATCCAGGGGTCCACGGTGAGGCCGGCCGCGGCGGGGATGCCGGCGAGGGTCGCGTTCAGGAACGCGCTCACCGAGCTCGTGTACTGGAGGCCGCCGGCCTGCCCGCCGACGTTCGTGACCGCGAGGAAGTTGATGAGACCCGAGGCGTTCTCGATCGTCTGGGCCGTCGAGAGGTCCACGAAAACGTTCCCGGGCTCGAGGCCCGCCGTGATGAAGCCGCCGCGGGCGTCGTCGACCACGATGGCCGCCACGGTGGTCGTGACCGGTTGGGGCCCGTAGATGACCAGCGGGTCCCCGACCGAGGCGTTGAGCGCGTCGGCGAGCTGGACGTCGATGAACGACTCGTTCCCCGTCGGGCCGCTCGACGTCGCGCCGGTCGTGGTGGTGAAGAGCCCGAGGTTCGCGCTCTGGTTCGCGTCCGAGGCGATCAGGTTGAGGGAAGTCTCGGGCACGCCCGTGCGTCGATCGAGGACCTGGGTGGTCGTGAGGATCATCGGGGTCACCCCCGCGATCTGGGAGTTCTTGGCGGCCGCGGCCTCCAGCGGCGGGTAGACCGAGTCGCTGAACGGCCGGTACCCCCCTGACGGCCCGATGGCATAGACCGCCTCGTGCACGTTCCCGGTGCCGATGTACGTGTAGTGCAGCTCGAGCGTGTTGAGGGTGGAGCCCACGACCAGGCTCCCCGAGATGATCGTCGTGCCGACCAGCAGTCCCAGGATCACCAGCAGCGTGCGTCCGCGCCCGCGTCGCACGTTGCGCATCGCGATGCGCCAAGCGAGGCGGTGTCGCAGGGCGAGCACCAGCGAGACGATCACGACGACCAGGAGGAGCAGGATGCCGAAGGCGACCGTCCGGTCCACCATGGTCGCTCGATCCGCTCAGTCGACGAACCGGCCGTCGCGCATCTTCAGCGTTCGGTCGCACCCGGCGGCCACGTCGGGATCGTGCGTCACCACGACCATCGTCTGGCCGTGATCCCGATTGAGCTGTCGGAGCAGCGCGACGACCTCGCGCGAACCCTCGTCGTCGAGGTTGCCCGTGGGTTCGTCCGCCCAGACGATGGCGGGCGTCGCCACCAGGGCCCGCGCGAGCGAGACCCGCTGCTGCTGGCCGCCGGAGAGCTCGGCCGGTCGGAACGTCGTGCGTTCGCCGAGGCCGAGTCGCCCGAGCATGTCGATGGCCCGGGCGCGCGCTTCCTTGGGACGTACCCCCGAGATAAGCAGTGGCATCTCCACGTTCTCGGCGGCGTTCAGGACCGGGAGGAGATTGTAGGCCTGGAACACGAATCCCGACGCCTTCGCGCGGAAGGCGCTCCGCTGCGCGTCCGGCATCGCGTGGATGTCGGTGCCGCCGATCAGCACCTTGCCCTTCGAGACGTCGTCGAGCCCGGAGAAGCAGTTCAGGAACGTCGTCTTTCCGCTCCCGGACGGCCCCATCACGGCGACCATCTCTCCGCGGTGGATGTCCACCGAGATCCCGCGGAGTGCGTGGACCGCCGTCTCGCCGGAGCCGTAGGTCTTCCAGACGTCCTCGCCCAACACGACCGACTCCGCCGCCACGTGGACCTCCGGTCGGCGGGCGAGCGGGGCCCCTCTCTTATGGCTTCGCCCCGACCCGTCTCCGTCCGAGCAGCGGCCGGAGGAACGTCGCCATCCGCTGGAGCCCGGCGCGCATCTCGTCCTCGTCGAGGCCGATGTAGTGCACGGTCTGGTCGAGCGAAGAGTGGCCGTAGAGGTTCTTCAGCTGCACCAAGTCCATACCGGCCTTGTGGGCTAGCCGCCCGAACGTGCGTCGCAGGTCGTGGTGGCTCACCCGGACTCCGGCCCCGGGGAATCCCGCGCGTTCCGCCGCCGAGCGCAGCACCAGGTCCGCCCCGGTGCGTGAGAGGGGGATGACCATCCCGGTTCCGGCGCGATCCGGCCCAAGACCCCGCAGAGCCACCGCGGTTTCCGGGAAGAGCGGGAGGGTCCGCCACTTGCCGCCGTGTCGACCCTTTCCGAGGACCCGGATGAGCCCCCGATCGAAATCGACGTCGGTCCGACGGAGTCGGAGCACTTCCACGCGCCGGAGTCCGTTGAACCCCTCGAGAGCGAGGAGAATCCGCTCCCGACCTTCGGCCGACCGATAGATGCGGGTCAGCTGCTCGGGCGTGAGCCAGCGTCGCCGCCCCGGCGTGCCCGAGGGCACCGCCCAGATTCCGGAGTCCTGCGCGAGCGGGTTCCCCGCCCAGCGCAGGAATCGGCGGAGGGCGGCGAAATGGAGGGTGAAGGTCGCGGGGCTCCAGGGGAGTCCGGACTTCAATCGCTCGACGTGCTGGGCCTCGATCCCTTGCGCCCTCGCCGGCGGTTGACCTCCCGCCCGCCGAATGAGCTCCGGCGTCCGACGGATCTCGTACTCGATACGGCGCCGCCAACCCTCTCCCACTCGAAGGCGCGAGAGCACCTGGTCTCGGAACCGCTCGATCTGACGGTTCCAAGCCGAGACCATGGGAACCCGTCGTGAAGTCTTCCTCCGAACCACGCTTCTCCCACGCGGACTCGGAGAAGTCTCCCGTCGTGTCGATGAACGATGGAGGCTGCCGTTGGTCTCCACGTTCCGGTGGGCCGGGGAGTGGGAGCGGCCGGTCCGGGCCGTCTCACTGGGGCTTGCGCGCCGTCGCGGACTCGAGGCGCCAGCGGCGCTCGCGGTCGCCGAGCGCGTAGCCGTGCCCCGCGAGCCAGTCCCGGATCCGGACCTGGTGGAAGAGCTCGGCGTAGACGAAGCGTCCCCCGGGCCGCAGCACGCGGTCCACCTCCGCGAGCGCTTCCGGGACCCTCGAGAAGTCGTGATGCGCCGGGCTCGCGTGGTGGATCGAGACGAAGGCGAACACCACGTCGATGGAGGCGTCGGCGACGGGCAGCCGGAGCATGTCGGCGCGCTCGAGTTCGAGCCCCGCCGGGGGTCCGCTCGGGAAACGATCGGCCAAGGTCCGACGCGCCTCCTGGATCTGAAGCGGGTCGAGGTCGGTGGCGAGGTACCGGGCCGGTTGCCAGCGTTCCACAAACCGGACCGCGAACTGCGCGCTGCCGCAACCGATCTCGAGGCAACGGGCCCCGGTGGGGAGTCCCGCTACTCCGCTCAGCCAGCGCAGCCGCCGCTCCGCGCGCCGGGCGGCCGACCGATTGACAAAGAAGCGCGCCACCCGGTTCATCTCGACCATCGGCCCGACCCCTGGAGGTCTCGAGCGTAGCGCCGAGAGGCTTAATCCGTCCCCGAACGGTCCTGCCCGCTGCCTCGAACGGGCCATGTCGCCGAAGGCTGCGCCGAAGAAGCCGCCCGTACGGAGGGGCATCTCCCGCTTCATCGTGATGGCGATGCTGCAGGCGGCGCGCGCGAAGGCGCTCGGCCTCGCGATCGACTCGGCCTACTCGTGGGGCCTCAACCGCGCGATCTTCTATGCCGCCGCGAAGCAGGGATTCAAGGGCGGCGAGAGCTCCTCCTCGGGAGGCGCGCCGTCGGGCGGAGCCTCCTCGAAGCGGGAGCCGTACGCGCTGGGGCACGACTTCGCGTTCCGCGACACGACCCAATCCAAGCTCTACTTCACGATCGGGGACGAGACCCAGACGGAGCGGGAGTTCGAGCGACAGATCGAGGCCCGCTTTGGCGGCCGACCGATCTTCGAACGGGCGTGGAAGGAGGCCGAGGAGATCGTCGCGGCCCAGGATCGGGCGTCCCTCGAGTCCGGCCCCGAGTTCTACGCCCGGGTTTACAAGCCGCGGCGCGACGACCTCGCGGCCCGGTGGACGTCGTATCTGCCGGCGGCGTGAGTCGGACGGGGCGGTCTCGAACCGCTACGTGAACAGCTCTTCGAGCGGGTTCTCCATCTCCCGAACCTCGCGGAGCCGGACGCCGCGACCTTCGAGATCCCGGATGAGGGCCGGCACGTCCTGGGGACCCGTGAGCTCGCGGACGTAGTAGTCGCCGTTGCGCGCCCAATCGTCGAGCGCGGTCGTCGGCTCCACCGTCCGGACCCCCACGATGTAATGCGACGGCCGGACGTTCTCCATCCGTTCGAAGAGGGCGAGGGCACCGGCCTTGAGCGCGAGGACGTAGCGGCCGATCTCCCGCGCCTCGAAGAGGTTGTGCGACGAATAGAGCACGATCCGGTTCCGGCTCAGGTTGAGGATCAGGGTACGGATCTCCCGGGCCACCTTGGGGTCGAGGTTCGCGGTCGGCTCGTCGAGAAGGTAGAACTCCCGCTCGTGCAGGAAGGTCCGGGCGATCGCGACCCGTTTCCGCTGGCCGGCGCTCAGCTTCGAGATGAAGGTGTCCGTGAACTCCCGGATCTCCAGCTGGTCGAGGACCCGCTCCACGTCCGAGGCGGAGGCCCGCTCGACGCGGGCGTACAGGTCGAGGCTCTCCCGTACCGTGAGACCGTCGGGCATCCCGTCCACGTGGGAGAGGTAGTGGAGGTGGTCGCGCGACGATTGCCGGTCGATCGGGAGACCGTTGATGAGGACCTCCCCCGCGGTCGGGCGAAGGATCCCCGCGATCGTGCGGAACAGGGTGGTCTTGCCGGCCCCGTTCGGGCCGAGCACGACGTAGACGGACGGGGAGTCCACGGTGAAGGAGATGTCGTGCAGCACCGGCCGGTTCTGGTATCCGGATTGGACTCCCCGGCAGCTCAACGAGAGTCCGGCCGCGGACGCCAGCGCCCCCGCGCCTCCCCCGACCGAAGCTCCCACGTCCGGCGACCTCCTTTAGGCCGGCGAGAGGAGTCGGTCCGGGGGCATCAGCCGGTTGGTCCGCATCAGCAGCGAGAACAGCACGACGAGGACGACGAGCTCGACCGCGAGCAGGATCGTCACCGCCTTCCCGGGGAGCGCCAGGGCCACGATGAGCGCCCCGGCGGTGGGTGCGACGCCGATCAGCGGCAGCACGCCGAGCGGGCTGTTCATCCCGGTACGGGGCGACGACAGGGAGGTCCAGAACACGCCGATCGTGGTCATGAGACCGACGGTACCGAAGCTCATCGGCAGCGTGTAGCCGAGCAGCGCCTCGGCGAGGAGGGCCGTGAAGGGGTGGCCCGTGAGGAAGTAGGTCGTCAGTCCCGCGCCGATCCCGACGGCGAGCACGATCGACGTCGAGAGCATCGCGGCCACCATCACGTTCAGCAGGATCTGCCGCGGCGACATGCCGTAGGCGACCAGGTACTCGAGCACGCCCTTCGTTCGGTCGTTGGTGAAGACCGTCACGCCCCCCAGCCCGCCGGAGACGGCGAAGATCGGCAGCACCACCGCGCCGTACGTGATGAAGAGGGACCCGCCGAGACCGAAGGACGCCGAGTAGAACGTGACCATGATGCAGCCGATGATGAGCGAGACCCGACCCACGATGATGGAGCGCCGGACCGTGACACCGAGGAGAGAGGGGAGGCCGGCAGCCTCGGACGCGTCCGCCATCGGGGCGGGCCCACCACGGTCGCGCAGAAAACGTGTGCCGACCGGCACGACGCCGCGGTTCCGAAGGGAGATAAGCGGGGCCGGGGCTCCCCGCGGCGTGACGGTCCCGCAGCACGCGGGGAAGCATCGGTCGACGCCCGTCGTGCGGGCCATCGAGTTCCAGCGCTACGTGGCGCGCCGGACCGGCACGCCCCTGCCCCGGGCCCCGCGGAGCGTGGTGATGGTGTTCGGGGCGCGATGGTCCGAGTACCTCGCCCACCGCTACGGGCGCACGCTGGACGCGCGGAGCGACGTGTACCGGGTCCGGCCCGGGGTCGGCATCGCCCATGTCTCCGGGCCGGGGGCCCCGCACGCCGGGATCGTCGTGGAGGAGCTGGCGGCGCTGGGAGCGAAGCGATTCGTCGCGTTCGGACTGGCCGGCGCGCTGCAGCCCGACCTGGAGGCCGGCTCGCTGGTGCTCTGCGAGCGCGCCCTCCGCGACGAAGGCACCTCGCACCACTACGCTCGACCGGGACGGTTCGCGCTCCCGAGCGGTCCGCTGACGGAGCGGATCGCGAGAGCGTTGCGGCATCGTGGCGCGGAGTTCCGCAGAGGAGGCTCCTGGACGATGGACTCTCCGTACCGCGAGACGTTGGCCGAGTTGCGCCGATACCGAAGGATGGGGCTGCTCACCGTCGAGATGGAAGCGTCCGCGATCTTTACGATCGCCCGCCACCACCGACTCCAGGCCGCGGCGCTCTTCGTGGTCAGCGACCGGCTCAGCGACGAGGGCTGGGAGCTCCGGTTCCACGATACCCGCGCCCCTCTCCGGCGCTACCTCGAGGTCGTCCTCGCGGCGCTCGCTCCCTAGACCGGCCCCCGCCCACCCGGCTCGGTCCGCGCGGCTCCGGCGAACCTCCCGAGGGGGAGGGCCGAAATGTCCAACGAATTCCGGACGCGCTTGGACATCGGATTAACTATCGTTTCCGGAAAAGACGAACGCGGTGAGACCCATGCAAGCGGGTGCAACCGTGAACGGCACGACGGGTGAGACGGCGACGAACGTGAA
>JASHYV010000183.1 GCA_030064695.1 Thermoplasmata archaeon | reverse complement strand
GAGAAGCCGTCCCAGCCCCGCAGCGACCTTGCGCTGGTCGGGGTCTATCTATTCACCGAACGGATCCACCCGATCGTCCGGTCGTTGTCTCCCTCCGCGCGGGGGGAGCTGGAGATCACCGACGCGATCCGACGGCTCTGGCAGGACGGCGATCGGGTCCGGGTGCTCCGGCTCGGGGGCTGGTGGAAGGACACGGGTCGTCCCGAGGACCTCCTGGAGGCGAACCGGCTCATTCTGGGCACGCTGCCCGCCTCGGCCTTCGCTCGCGAAGGAACGACGGAGCCCGGGGCGATCGTGGAAGGATCGGTCGGGTTGGGCTCGGGCACCCGAGTCAGTCGGGGCGCTCGGATCGTCGGTCCCACGCTGATCGGCCGGAACGTGACCATCGCCCCGGATTCCGAGGTCGGGCCCGACTGTGCCATCGGCGACGGGGTGACGATCGACCGCTGTCGGGTCCGCAACTCCATCGTCCTGGCGGGCGCTCGGCTGCGCGGGGTGCGCCTTGCCGACAGTGTGGTGGGCCGCGAGGTGACGCTCGTGGGGGACGCTCCCACGGATCACGAACTGCACGTGGTCCTCGGTGACCGGTCCGAGGTCGTGTACTGAGCGGCCCGGCCCCTACATGCCGAACAGGTCCCCCCAGGCGCGGGCGACCGGCCTCGGCATGGAGCGAAGCAGCGATCGCGGGAGACGGGACGCCGCGCCACGCAGCAACGTCATGCTGTCCCAGCGGGCCAGGAGACCAGCGGGGATGCGGGCGGATAGGCGACGGGCCTCATCGCGCGCGTGGGTGAGGGCGAGGTAGATCTCCCATTGGGCCATGCCCGGGTTCTCGCGGTAGGTCTGGCTCGTCTGCCCGGCGTGGACGCGGAACCGCAGCACCGGGGACGGCACGTGCACGAGCGGCGAGACGAGCAGCGACCGGAGCCAGTAGTCGTAGTCCACCGCCATCCCGAGCAACTCCCAGAGTGGACCCACGGTCGCCACGTGCGACGCCCGCATCATCACCGAACCGAGCTGCACCGGGTTCCGTTGCACGGTCTCGGTCAGCGCACGGATCCGCACCCGGTCGCTTTGGGATCGGTCCGCGCCGCGGAGCTCGTTCGCCCTCGGGAGCTTGGGCGTCTGGGGTGGGCCCAGGAGCCCCCCGTTCCCATCCACGAAAAGAGCGTCTCCACTGACGAGACCGAGGCCGGGGTGGGCGTCGAGGACCTCGCGTCGCGCCCGAAGGCTGCCGGGTACCAAGGTGTCGTCCTGGTGGAGGAACGTGACGTAGTTCCCGCGCGCCGTGCGGAGCAGGAGATTGTGGTTGTGGGAGAGTCCCACGTGCTCGTCCCGTCGAACGCACGACACCTGGCCGCGGTACTCGTCGAGGATCTCGGACGAACTGTCCTCGGAGGCGTCGTCGGCCACGAGGATCTCGTCGCCCGGCTCCACCTCGTCGAGCGCCGAGTCGAGCGCCTCGCGCAGGTACTGCTCGCCGTTGAAGACGGGTACGAGCACACTCACCGACGGAGCGCCGGCGCTCACGAAGCCTTCCGAGCCGGGGGAACTATTAGGGGCCATCGGGACTCGCGCTGACGAGCTCGACGCACGAGCGGATCCCCGGTCCCTGAGCGAACGGTGGAAGGGGTTGGCGCCCCCGTTGCCCGGGGGCGGCGGCGTCAGGGGAGCTGGGTCCCTACAGCGCGTTGTACTCCGCCGCGTACGGGAGCAGCGTCGCGTACGAGGAGTCGGGGAACTTGTGGTTCACCACGTTCTGCGCCCATGCCACCAGCTCGGCCCAGGAGGCTCCGCTCGTGAGCGCGTTGGGGTAGGCCGCCTGCAGGTCGCCGCGGCTGTTGTACACGAACGCCAGCACGTAGTAGTAGTTGTACGGCGCCAACGTCGACGCCGAACTGTCCGTGAACGCGTTCGTCGCGACCTCTCCGGCCCAGATCAGCAGCGCGTTCCACTCCGACGGCGTCGTCAGCGCGTTGGGGAACGCCGCCTGCAGGTCCCCGCGGCTGTTGTAGACATACGCCAGGTCGTAGTAGTACCCGTACGACGCCAGCAGTCCCGAGTCCCCGTCGGGGTACACGTTCGTCACGACTTGGCCGGCCCACGACAACAGCGCGGAGTAGTTCGCCTGCACCGTGAACGCGTTGGGGTACGCGTACTGCAGATCGCCCCGCTGGTCATACACGCTCATCAGGTCGTACCAGTACCCATACGGCACCAGCGTCTGGTTCGCCGAACTGGAGGTCCCGCCGCGGACGACCGAGCCGGCCCAGTTGACGAGGCTCTCGAACGACGCGAGGCTGCTCGAGACGGCCGGGAACTCCGTCTGCAGCGCCGACTCCGTGTTGTAGACGCCGTAGAGCGTGGTGATCGCGGCGCCCCCCGTCGTCCACGGGGTCTCCGTGACCGGCAGGTTCTGGGCCGCGCCGGCGATCGTTACCGTGCCCGAAGCGACGGACGCGGTGAACCCGCTCACCGCCGCCACCGAGTACGCCCACGTGCCGTTCGTGTCCTGGAAGGACAGGACCGAACCGCTGCCGCTGTTCGCGGTGCCGTTGACGGTCGCCGACCACTCGGTACCCGCCACGAGCCCGGTCTCGGTGACCGTCACCGCGTAGGTGAAGGGCGCGTACGAGGCCGACTCCGCCACCGCGGCCCCGTTCACGGTGACCGAGGCGCCGTAGGCGACGTACAGCTTGTTCGTGGTCGAGAACGTGTACTGGTATGTACCGTTCGGCAGCCAGAACCCGACCGAGGTCGTCGTCGAGGTGTTGGTCGGATTGGTGTGGTAGGTCGTCACGGGAATGGGCTCGTAGACCGGGACCCCGACGATCCGCGCCGTCCACGAGGTGGCCGGAGGCAGGCCGGACTCCGTGAACGTCACGTGATAGAGCCCCGAGCCGGGGACGCACAGCGCGCAGCTGCTCGGCAGGGTCGCGAGTGGCGCATAATCCCCGCCCTTACCGATGGCGGCCGACCCGGTCGGGCTCGACGCACGCGCCACGTACGGGATCACTCCGTACGGGTTCGCCTCGGCCCCGTAGTTGAACCAGTAGTTCCCGCCCTGTTCCGTCCCTCCGAGGATGCTGCCCGAGAGCGCGATCCCGTCGACGGTGATCGAGTTCGTCGCCGGCTGGTACCCGCCGGTGGCGTTCCAGAAGTTCGTGTACGTCGAGCTCGACGCGGCGGTCCCGTTGGTGTAGAACGCGTTGTTGAAGATGTGGTTCCCTGACGCCGACACCGTGAGTCCGGTCGACGGCGTCTCGATCCCCGGGAACGCCGCGGCGTCGGACCACGGGTAGAACGTCGACCCCCACACGTAGTTGTTCGAGCCGCCGTCCAGGAACTCGAGCCCTTCGCTGGAGACGTTGAAGTAGTCGTTGGCGAAGAGGAAGTTCGTCCCGTCGTTCACGTAGACGTTGTACTTCCGCCCGACCTCCTCGTTCGAGAACCAGCCGCCGATGCTGGCCGCGTGCTCCACGATCACGTTGGAGGCGTGGTAGAAGTACATCTGGAACTGATAGGTGTACGGCACGTCCGCGGCTTCGGGCGCGAAGTACGTCTGCACCTTGCCCAGGATCGACCAGGCCGGATAGGTGATCGCCAGCGACGGCGGTGGATTGAACTCCACGTACGCCGAGGTCGAATTGAGATAGATCCCCAACCACACCGGGAAGAGGTAGCTCTCGATGTCACCGAAGACCAACGACATCGAGCCCGGCTGGTCGCTGGGCATGATGTAGGGGCTGCCGAGCGTGCCGGACCCGCTCACCGAGAGGTTCGCGAGGTCCGACGCCGAGAACGCCCAGAGCGGAGTGTAGACTCCGACCGAGGTGTCCTTGACGAGCGCGATCGACAGGTCGGTGGTCCCACCGGAGGTCACCGTGATCGTCTGGCTCTGCTCGACGTAGTCGCTGAGCAGCACCTCGACCGTGTAGGTCCCGGGCGAGAGGTAGGTGTTGGCCCCGATGTCCCCGTGCGGGGTGAACCAGCCGAACGTCGGGGCGACCTTGTAGTCGCTCTGGTTCGTGACGGCCGCTCCCGGCGCGTAGGCGATGAACGCGTTGCCGGGCGTGACCCCGGCATAGTTCACGGCGCCCAGGCCGGACGGCGTCGAAATGTTCCAGAGGCCCTCGAGGAGCGTGGGACCGGTCGTCATCGTGGCATAGGGCTGGCCGTTCGACCCGGTCTCCCACCCGATGTAGGCCCCCTCGCCGTCCTCGCCGGTCTCGCTGCCGTAGTTGTAGGCGGCCGGGACCGACTGGTACTGCCCCGTGGTGGCGTTCTGGTAGAGCAGCCCGAGCGTCGCGTCGGCGTAGACCAGGTTGTTCATCGAGCCGCTGGAGTCGCCGATGCCGAAGTCGAACTCGAAGTCGAGCGGCAGATTGACGTACGGATTGTATTCGAGGCCGTTGGCCTGGAACTCGGCCGACCCCTTCTGGATCATGACGTGGTGGGTCGGCGCCTGGGAGTTGAAGATCACATTGTCGTAGGTGCCGCACGTGGGCTGAGCGGTGGTCGGGGTCGGGCACACCCGCTGGCCCTCGGCGTTCCAAACGCTGTAGTTGAAGTAGTCCTCGTTGCAGCCATACGTGATGCAGCTCCCGCCCGAGCCGGAGTAGGTGTAGTTCACGGTCGTGTTCATGTAGAGCGCGAACGAGAACGGATACGAGACCGTGATCGCCGAGCCGCCCGCCTCGTAGGTGCTGCCCGTGTGGGTCGTCGGGTAGATGATCGAGTTGGCCGACATGGTCAGGGCGGCGGACGAGAAGTTCCATACGTTGAGGTCGAAGGTGAGCTGCCCCGAGCTCGAGGCCGGGTCGTAGTTGATCACGTTCTGGCTCCACATCTGGTAGCCGCCCTGCCCGAGCAGGGTGATGTTCTGGATCACGGCGTTCAGTTGCGAGCCGTAGGTCTGCTGCCCGCCGAAGTCGAAGTAGAGGCTCTCCACGCCGAGGCTGTCGCCGGTGTTGAAGTAGCCTTCGACTCCGGTGGTGTTGAACACCGATCCGGTCAGGGTGCCGGACTCGTTCTCGAGGCCATAGTAGCCGAGACCGAGCGGGGCCGGGGCGTTGGGGTACGGATAGGTGGGCACGATGTGGCCCCCCGTCATCGAGGTCGGCGCCGGAGGTTCGTAGAGGTTCGGCGGATAGAGGTCGGCGGCGGGAATGCCCGACGCCTCGTCGCTGGCCATGACCTGCGAGACCGTGGCGGCCTTGGCCTCATCGAGCGGGAGCGCCGCGTCCCAAATGCCCGAGGGTGAGAGGTCCTG
>JASHYV010000182.1 GCA_030064695.1 Thermoplasmata archaeon | reverse complement strand
TCGAAGCCGTAGAGGATCAATTGGCGCAGGAAGCTCGAGCGTCCGCGCCAGCCGATGCGGCGGCGGACCGCCGGGTTGAGATGGCGCTTCGCGAGCCGCCAGACCTCGTTCGTCGTGCGGTAGTCCCGGGCCGAGAGGCCGATCATCACCTGCGGCATCGGTGCCGAACCCACGGATTTCTCGGCCTCTTGTAGGTGTTGGAAGGGCTCGGCCCCCGGCGCTACAGGCGGACCCCCAAGGGACCCAGGGGCAGGAACAGCGCGAGCACGACCCCGAGGAGATAGATCGCTCCCATCGCGAAATGACGCTCGAACGGGACCCGCGCCGAGGTCGGCGCGAGGGCGAGCCGGCGGTCCGTGATCCCGGCGAGGACGGCCATCGCCGCCAGCCCCACGTAGTACGGGACCGGGAGGCCGAGCGCGAGGCCGAAGAGGGCGAGCAGCACGAGCGCCGCCGCGTGGAGGACCGGAACGAGCCGCACCGAGGCCGGCACGCCGAGACGCACCGGCAGCGAGCGCAGGCCCAGCGCCCGATCGCTGTCGACGTCGCCCAGGCTGTGGATAGTCTCGAAGGCCGTGCCCCACGCGAGCAGGCCCCCGACCGCGAGCAGCACGGCCGCCGGGAGCGTTCCGGTGACGGCGATGAATACCGCCGCCGGGACGACCCCTTCGACCAGGCCGAGGAACGCCGTGGTGAGCGCCGTCACCCGCTTCGTGTAGCTGTATCCGAGGACCAGCGCCAGCGCGATCGGCGAGAGCAGGAAGGCGAGGGGGTTGAGCAGGTAGGCCACGCCGATCAGCACCGCGCCGCTCACCGCGGTGACCGCCAGCGCGAACGTCGGGGAAGTGCGTCCGGAAGGAAGGGCGCGGCCCCGCGTGCGGGGGTTCTGGGCGTCGAGCCGCCGGTCGGCCCATCGGTTGAAGCTGTGGCCGGCGTTCCGCGCCGCGACGAACGCGACCACGACCAGCAGCACGACCCAGAGCGAGGGCAGACCTCGCGCGGCGAGGAGCAGGAAGGCGACCGCGAACGGGAGATTGAGCCCCAGGTTCTGGATCTCGAGCAACCGCCCGAGCTCCCGGAGTCGGCCCGGGGAGGGCCCGGGCTCGCCGCTCACGGGCGCGACCCGCTGAGGATCCGCGCGAGCGCCGGGTCCTCGGCGATCGTCCGCGCGACGCGGGCCAGCGTCTCGGGGTCCGAACGGATCTCCTCGGGCCACGCTCTCGGGAAGCCGTCCTCCGGACGCTTCTTGGTGGCGTCGAGCCCGACCTTCGTCCCCAGGTTCGGCACGGGGTTGGAGATCGAGAGCTGGTCGACGGGGCCCTGGGAGAACTCGAGGTCCCGCCCGGGGTCGGCCTGAAGACCGACCCGGTACAGCACCTCGGAAAGATCGTGCGGATCGACGTCCGCGTCGACGACGATGAGGTACCGGACGAACATCATCTGGCCCAGTCCCCAGAGGCTGTGCATCACCTTCCGGGGGTGGTCGGGGTACGCCTTGCGGATCGCCACGATCGCGACGTTGATGAACAGCCCTTCCTCGGGCAGGTGGAGGTCGACGACCTCGGGCAGCACCAGCCGGATGACCGGCCGGAAGATCCGGGTCACCGCCTGGCCGAGCCGCGCATCCTCCGTGGGCGGCTTGCCGGTGACGGTGGTGAGGTAGACCGGCCGCTCCCGCCGGGTCACGGTCGTGACGTGGAAGACCGGGAACGGCTCGGGCGCGGAGTAGTAGCCGGTGTGGTCGCCGAACGGCCCCTCGATCGCTCGCTCCGTCGGGTCGACGTACCCCTCCAGCACGATCTCCGCTTGGGCCGGCACCTCGAGGTCGACCGACCGCGCCGGCACCATCTCGACCGGCTCTTCCCGGAGGAAGCCCGAGAAGACGAAGTTGGAGATCCCCTCGGGCACCGGCGCGAGGCCCGAGAATACGGTGGCCGGGTCGGCGCCGATCACCGCGGCCACGGGCATCCGCTCGCCGCGGGCCGCCCACTTGCGATAGTTGTTCGCCCCGATCCGGTGCACCTGGAAGTGCATCCCGAGCGTGTCGCGTCCGTACTGCTGGAGCCGGTAGATCCCGGTGTGCGCCTCGCCGGTCTCGGGGTCCTTCGTGATCACGACCGGGAACGTGACGGTGCGGCCCCCGTCCTGGGGCCAGCACCTCAGGATGGGCAGCCGGTCCAGGTCCGGGGCCTCTTCGACGACCTCCTGACACGGGCCCTGCCGGACCCGCTTCGGCGCGAGCGACCGGAGGGTGGTGAGCGTCTCGATCGTGCTCGAGAGGTCCCGCACGGCTCCGATCAGTCCCGCGGGAGGCCGCAGGTGGACCAAGTGCTCGATCCGGTCCGCGACCGCATCGACCGTCAGGGCACCGAGGGCCTTCGCGATGCGCCGAGGACTGCCGAGGAGGTTCGTGACGACCGGCATCGAGGCGCCGGGGACGTTCTCGAACACGAGCGCCGGGCCGTCGGCGCGCACCACCCGTTGCGTCACCTCGGTGATCTCGAGGTCGCGGGAGACCGGTCGGCTCACGCGGACGAGATCGCCGTCGCGCTCGAGCTGCGTGAGGAACTCGCCCAGCGAGCGGAACGCCATGGGAGCGGGGCGAGCCCCCGCGGTTATTAAACGCGCG
>JASHYV010000181.1 GCA_030064695.1 Thermoplasmata archaeon | reverse complement strand
TACGCGGGGCTCCGGCAGACCCCGGAGGAGATCGTCCGGGCGGCGATCGAGGAGGATGTGGACCTCATCGGGCTGTCGATCCTCTCCGGGGCCCACATGGCGCTCTTCCCGCGGATCCTGAAGCTCCTCAAGGACGAGCGGGCCGGGTCGATCCCGGTCTTCGCGGGCGGCATCATCCCCGACGAGGACGCCCGGCGACTCAAGAAGATGGGCGTCCGGGCGATCTTCGGGCCGGGCACCTCGCTCGAGGAGATCATCTCGACGGCGCGGAAGCTCGCGCGCAGCGCGGCATGAGCGGCACGGATTCGCGGCCCGTCCTCGCCCGCGCGATCGCGCGCGGCGACCGGAGGGCGCTCGCTCAGGCCATCTCCGCCGTGGAGGACGGAGACCCCGCCGCCGCGGCGGTGGTGCGGGCCCTGTATCCCCGCACGGGACGGGCCCGAGTCATCGGTTTCACCGGTCCGCTTGGCGTGGGGAAATCCAGTCTGGTCAACGCGTTGGTCCGTCACCTGCGGGGGCAGGGCCGCACGGTGGGCATCGTCGCCGTGGACCCATCGAGCCCGTACTCGGGGGGCTCGGTCCTCGGGGACCGGATCCGCTTCGAGCGCGATGCGGCGGACGAGGGGGTGTTCTTCCGCTCGATGGCGAGCCGGGGAGAGTCCGGAGGGGTGGCGAGCACGACCCGCGAGGTCGTGCGCCTGCTCGACGCCGCCGGGTTCGACGTGGTGCTGGTCGAGACCGTCGGGAGCGGTCAGGTGGACGTGGCGATCCGGGACGTCGCGTCGACGAGCGTGGTGGTCGTCGTGCCCCATCTCGGAGATGAGGTCCAGACGCTGAAGGCCGGCCTCTTCGAGATCGCCGACGTGTTCTGCGTGAACAAGTCCGACCTGCCGGGCGCGGACCTGGCCCGCAAGGACCTGGTGGAGTTGGTCAGCCTGGGGGCCCACCGCGACGGCTGGTCCCCTCCGATCGTGCTGACGTCGACGCTGGCGAGCACGGGCATTCCCGATCTCTGGGCCGCCGTCGAGAAGCACGAGGCGTTCCTCGACCGGTCGGGGCTTCGTGGACCGATGGAGCGGGGCCGGCTGGCCCGGGAGATCGTGGACCGGGTGCGGGACCGCGTCACGGCCGACCTCACGGAGCGCCTCGAGCAGGATCCCGCGCTGCGCGAGCTGCTCGACCGCGTGCAGGCGCGCTCGATCGATCCCCAGGGCGCGTCCGAGCGGCTGTACGCCGATCGATCGCATCCGCGCCGGCGCCGATGATCTCCCTGGTCCTGCTGCTCGCGATCGCGCTCTTCGTGGCCGCCGGGGTCGTGGTCTACTTCGTCTTCGTGACGTTCCTCTTCGGGGCCGGCTACGAGCCGACGTATCGCGCGGCCGTGGACTCGATGCTGCGGCTCGCGGAGGTCGGCCCGAACGACACCGTCTATGACCTCGGGGCCGGCACGGGCGCGATCGTCTTCCGGGCCGCCCGGGTCTATCGCGCCCGCGTGGTCGGCGTGGAGATCGAGCCGATCCGGGTCGCCGTCCTTCGGGCCCGCCGTCGCCGCGGTCCCGAGGCGGACCGGATCCGGATCGTGCGCAGCAACCTGTACGCGATCCACCTCCGGGACGCCACCGTCGTCACGGCCTTCCTCTGGGCCGGGGCGATGGCCCGGCTGCGGCCGAAGTTCGAGGCCGAGCTTCGGTCCGGGACCCGCGTCGTGAGCCATGTCCATCCGATCCCCGGATGGACTCCGATCCGGCACGACGAGGAGACGGACGTCTACCTCTACCGGTGGGCCGGGCCGCCCGCGGCGCCTACGGGTGGTAGTGGAACCAGAGACCGGCCCCGATAGCCAGCACGGCGAGGATCACGATCCCCGCGGCGATCCACCCGTGGTACGCGCTCCAGTCGCCGTCGTCGGCCATGCGGGTATCGGAGGCGGTCGCCATGACTAGGGGATCCCCGCCCCGATCCGTCCGGTCATCCCGAGCCACGCGACGGCCACCCCCACGACGATCGCGACCGTGAACACGACGATCACGAAGCTCAGGGGCACCGGCGGGAGCTTCTCTTCAGGCATTCGGCGGACGATGCCGCCCGCGATTCAAGTATCCGTCGTTCGTTCCGGTCGGACCGAGAACGCTCAGTCCGTGGAGGCCGGCGTCTTCGCCGGGGCCTTCGGGGTCCGGTGCGCGTGCGGCTTCGGGGCCGGCTCCTTCGCGGCCCCGCCCTCGGCGGGGGCCTCCGTCGCGGTCGGAGCGGCCGGGGCCGGCGCACCGGTCGCCTCAGCCTTCTCGGCTTTCTCCGGGACCGGGGTGACGTACTCCTCCACGAGCCGGATCGAATGGGGATGCAGTTGCGAGCGCAGCCGGTCGATCACCCGAGGCTTCGCGGCCATCCAGCCGATGTCGAACTTCGAGCGGTCCGGTACCTTGAGCGTGAGCGTCTTCTCGTGGGACTCGACGTGGAACTCGGCCGACCGACCGTACTGCAACTCCACGATCGCGCGGACCTGGTCGACGGGCTCGGTGATCCGCTCGGTGACCTTGAACTTCGCCTTGATCTTCCGTCCGGCGAACGGCGGGTTGAAGTCGACGCGCACACGGGCTGCGGTGAGGCTCACGACGCGACCGCGTCGCCCCTCGATCGTGAGGACCGTGCCCACGTCGAGGTGCGCATCCTCCTTCCGCATCTCGGGAAGGCGGGAGATCTCGTGCATCGAGAACAGCTCGATCAGGTTGGGGTCGCGGTCCCCGAACGCCTCGGCCGGAGCGAACTCCCGCTCCACTTCTTCTCCGACCTTGAGTCCCACCAGGGAGGCCTCGATCGCGGACGGGAAGAACTCCCCGCCGATCTGGTGCGGACGAGCGCCCCAAGTGCGTCCCTCCGGGACCGGCACGTTGGCGGACTGGGCCACCTCCTCGCGCGTCGTGTCGATCAAGTCGGTGCGACCGCCCATCTCGCCCCAGAGGTCGTAGTCGAGTCGGACCAGGTCGCCGTTCTCGGTCACCCCGTGGGTCCGAGGGGATTCGGGCGGCATGGCCCCGCCGAACCGGGCGTCAGGATAAGGTTTACCCGAGCGCGTCCGCCGCCCCGTCACCGGCGGAGCCGCCGCCCCCGTGCCGCCCGCGCGCAGCGCTAGCCCGGCGTCGTTCCGGGGGCGCTCATCCGCCGCCACCGGAGGGTGCCGTCGACGAGCGCGAACGGCTTCAGCAGCGCCTCCACGATCGTGAGCGGGTGCCGGACCGCCCGGCGGTGCTCCCGAGCGCGAGCCCGGAGGCCCCCGTTCTTGGCCAGGGACATCGTCATCGCGACCTGGTACCGATACCGCTTCCGGGCCCATCGGGCGTAGCCGGGGGCCGTCGCCGGGTCGTGGTAGACCCACGCCTCGGCGACGAACGTCCCGCGCGCCCCGGCCGCCAACGCCCGGGCCTCGAGATCATGATCCTCCGCGAAGGGGATCCGCGGGTCGAAGCCGAGCCGTCGGACCAGCTCCGTCTTCCAGGCGGAGTTTTGGAGCGGCAGGTAGGCGATCGACGCGGGTACGATCCCCTCGTAGATCGACGCCTCCAGCAGCACCGAGTACCGTTCGAGCGCGGAGGTCGGGTCCCGGGAGGGACGAGTGGGTCCTCCCGTGAACTCCGCGTCGCCCCGCTCGATCGGCGCGAGCAGACGCTCGAGCCACTCGGCGGGCGCTCGCTCGTCCGAGTCGAGAAAGACGGTCACGTCCTCGGAAATGCCCGGGGTCGCCCGGCTGCGGGCGGCCACGACACCCCCGGGGTACCGCTCCACCGTCACCGGGAGGCCCGCGGCCCGACCGCGTACCTCCTCCACCAACGACGAGGGCGTGGTCGGGTCCGCGGCGAGCAGCACCCGATCCGGTCGTCGGTGCTGGGCGGCCAGCGAGCCGACAGCCTCCACGACGCGCGGGTCGTCGCGCACCGCGATCTCGACGCACACCGTGCCCATCGTCGCAGGGGCGCCTCCGGGGCACCCCTCCACGCAGCCTGCGCCGCGTCAAGCCATTAATCCTCCCACCGATGGGGAAGGCGTGCGCGTGGCCCTGATCGGAGCGGGGGTGCAGCCGATCCCCCCGACCGGGTACGGAGCGATCGAGCGGATCCTCTCGGACCTCGCCGCCGCGCTGCGGACCCAGGGCCACGAGGTCGACATCGTGAATCGGGTCCGCCATGGGCGGATGCGGGACGAGTACCCGTTCGCGCGCGAGCTCCCCGGCCTCCTCGCGGGACGGGGCTACGAGGTGCTCCATGCCCACACGCCCGTCGTGGCGAACCGGCTGGCCGGCCGCCACCTTCCGTTCGCGTACACCTCGCACTCGCGCCA
>JASHYV010000180.1 GCA_030064695.1 Thermoplasmata archaeon | reverse complement strand
GAGGTCGAGGTGCCGTGGAGCCCCATCTTCTTCTCGGACCGTCCGACCTTGAAGCCGGGCAGGTTCGTGTCGACGAGGAACGCCGTCACGCCGCCGTTCGCGCCGAGCTTCACGTCGTTGGCGGCCATCAGCACGACCGTGTCGGCCTCGCGCCCGTTGGAGACGTAGATCTTGGTCCCGGTCAGGAGCCAGTGGTCGCCCTGCTTCTCGGCGACGGTGTGGACGGCCCCGGAGTCGCTACCGGAACCCGGCTCGGTCAAGCTGAAGGCCAGGAGCTTCTCGCCCTTCGCCGCCGGCACGAGCCACCGCTGCTTCTGCTCCTCCGTGCCGTAGTAGAGCAGCGGCGTGGATCCGAGCGAGGTGTGGGCGCCGACGATGACGCCGTGGGAGGCGTCGACCTTTCCGAGCTCCTCGAGGAAGATGCAGTAGCCGACCTTCCCGAGGCCCAGCCCGCCGTACTCCTCGGGGATCGGGATGCCGAAGTACCCCTCCTCCTGCATACGGCGCACGGTGGCGCGCGGGAATTCCTCCTTCTCGTCCATCTCCGCGACGATCGGCGCGACCTCGCGCTGGAGGAAGGTGCGCGCGGCGTCGCGGAACGCCTCCTGGTCGGCGGTGAAGGTGAAGTCGATCGGCATCGGGCTACGCCCCCTTGAACTTCGGCGGGCGGCGTTCCGCGAACGCCAGGATCCCCTCGGCGAGATCCTCGCTCGTCAGGACCTCGGTCTCGAACAGCTTCGTCTCACCCTCGATCCCGTCCGCGAGCGTCGTCGAGATGCCCTGCGCGATCGACCGCTTCGACGCCTGCACGGCCCTCGGGGCCTTCTGCGCGATCGTGTGGGCGAGGTCCCGCGCGGCCCGCAGCTCCTGCCCCGCCGGCACCATCTTGTTGACGAGTCCGATGCGGAGCGCTTCCGCGGCCGAGATCATCGCGCCCGTGAAGATGAGCTCCTTCGCCTTCGGGATCCCGACGGTGCGGGGCAGCCGCTGGGTCCCGCCGTACGCGGGCATGAGCCCGTAGTTGACCTCCGGGGCGCCGAGCTTCGCCGACTCGCCCGCGATCCGAAGGTCGCAGGAGAGGGCGAGCTCGAGCCCGCCGCCGAGCGCGAGCCCGTTGATCGCGGCCACCACCGGGGTCCGGAACTCGGCGATCCGCGCGAACAGCGCATGGCCCCGACGGACGACCTGCGGCGCGGTGGAAAGGTCGAGGGTCGCCATCTCCTTGAGGTCGGCGCCCGCGCTGAAGTACTGGCCGTCGCCGGTGAGGATCACGGCCCGCACCTTCGGGTCCGCGGCCAGCTCCGTGACCCGCTGGTCGAGCTGCCCGAGCAGCGCCGTGGACAGCGCGTTCACCGGCGGGTTCCTGAGCAGCAGGATCTCGACGCCGTCTTCCTCGCTCTTTCGGGCGACCAGTTCGGACTCGGGCATGCGGGCGACTCCGCCCGCGGACGCGCCTGGGGGCTCTTAACGGGTCGCTTGGCGGAACGGCCCCGACGGTGCCGTCGAAGCGTCGAGGAGGCCGGGCGAGCCCGCGCGACGGCCCGCCCGCCCGCGGACTCGCGCGCCGCACTCTTATAGCGACACCCGGTCGCTTGGTCGTGGGCGAGTCGGGATCGGAGGGCACCGCCGTCGCCCGCGGGGCCGAAGCGTCGCTCCGGAAGGTCGATTGGTGGGGGTTCCCGGCCCTCATGAAGGAGCGCGACGCCAAGACGTATCGGCCGAAGGCGCTCGACGAGCGCCTGCGCCGGGAGCGGACCCGCACCGAGGCGCGATTGCTCGTCGACGCGCGGAAGGCGGGCGTTCGCACTCCGATCCTCTACGACATCGACCTCGCGAAGCACCGTCTCCTGCTCGAGGAACTGCCCGGACCCACGTTGAAGCAACTGGTCGACGACGTCGCGCTCCCGCCCGAGCAGCTCTTGGGCGCGGTCCGGGGCCTCGGTCGGGCGCTGGGCCGGCTCCACGCCGGGGGCATCTCGCACGGGGACCTCACGAGCTCGAACGTCCTGTACCCGGACGGAGCGGAGGGGCCGCCGGCGTTCCTCGACCTGTCGATGGGCTCGCGCAATCCCGGGATCGAGGAACTGGGCATCGATCTTCACCTGGTCGAAGAGGACCTGAAGGCGATCCACGCCCGGTCCGAGGCGCTGATCCGGGCGTTCCACGACGGGTACGCCGAGGGAAACCCGCAGGGTCAGAAGGACGTTCGGGCGCGGGCGAAGGCGATTCGCGGCCGGGTCCGGTACGCCTGAGTGGGCCCGGTCACGCCGGCGGACGGACCCGCTCGAGCCCCTCGACCAGGGCCCTCGGCAGACGTTCCACCACGTCGGTGGCGACGAGTCCCATGCCGCGTCGGCTCGCGACCCGGATCCCCGCTTCGCCCACCCAGCGCGTGGCGAGCCGGGACGCCGGCAGCGGGGCGACGCCCTGCGCCAGCAGGCTGCCCAGCACGCCGCCCAGCACGTCGCCCATCCCGCCCACCGTCATGGCGAGGTGATGGTGACGGTTCTCGAAGAGCTCCTCGCCGTCGGTGAGGAGATCGCTCGGTCCCTTCACGAGCAGGACCAGGCGGCGCTCTCGGGCCGCCGCCTTCGCGCGGAGGCCCCGGTCGGGCGCGGTCGGGTCGGTGGGACCGCCGAAGTAGCGGGCGAACTCGCCCTGGTTCGGAGTCGCGACGAGCACCGGGTGCGGGTCGCGGGCCGTCATTTCCTCCGGAGTCGGAAGTCCCGCCAGACCGTCCGCGTCCACGGCGAGCGGGACCTCTCCCGCGAGCTGGCTCTCGAGGCGATGCAGCGCTTCGACCGTCTCCGGGTGCGCTCCCGCACCCATGCCGATCAGGACCGCGCCGGGACGCGCCTCGCGCACGAACGCGAGGATCCCGTCGACGTCCGTCGGGCGGAACCGGTCCGCGCCGAACGGATGCACGATCAGGTTGGGGCTGAAGGATTGGATCCGGTCGGCAGCGCCCTCGGGCGCCAGCACGGTCGCTCGTTCGGCGCCCGATCGCAGCGCGGCGAGGCCGGCGAGCGCCGGGGCCCCCGCATAGGGACCGCCGCCCACGATCACGAGGCGTCCACGTCGGCCGCGGTCCGGGTTCGACCGCAGCCCGGGAAAGAAAAGGAACTCACCGGGCCCGGTCCGCTCCCAGGCCTCCGCGGGAATTCCGATGTCCCGAACGGCGACCTCGCCCGCGCCGCCGACCGGCATCTCGGATTTCACCACTTGGAGGGCGACCGTCCAGCGGGCCCGCAGGCCGTTCGGGTCCGTCGCCCCCGTGGGAAGGTCGACCGCCAGCACGGGCGTGCCGCTCGCGTTCATCGCGTCGACGGCGTCGCGGGCGGGAGAGCGCAGGAGCCCCGACTGGCCCGAGCCGAGGACCGCATCGATCGCGAGCGGGAATGCCCGGAGCTCGTCCGCCGAGGGCACCCCGACGTGGACCGGCATCACGCGATGCGCCCGCTCGAAGCATCGGTGCGCGCTCCGCGTCCGGATCTCGGCGGGCGAACGCAGGATCCAGATCTCAGGTCGGAATCCCCATTGGTGCAGGTAGAACGCCGCGCAGGTCCCGTCGCCCCCGTTGTTCCCGGTCCCGGCGAGGACCGCCACCGACGCGGGAGCGGACGGCAGATGACGGGCCGCCTCCTCCGCGATCGCGCGACCGGCGTTCTCCATCATCGCGTCGATCGTGAGCCCGAGCGCGATCGCGTTCTGCTCGACGACGGCCATCTCCTCGGCCGAGAGCGGACGGGCGGAGGCGGCCCACATCGGGACCCCTATGCGGGCGCGGCGCCGTTGGTGGAGAGGTCGGGGGTCGAGAACAGGTTCATCGAGGCGGGCAGCAGGTTCCGGCGGGCCAGATACTGCGCCTGGGTCCGGCTGTACCGGAACAGGATGTCCGCCTTGCCCTCCTGGAACCCCCACGGTCGGACGATCAGGAGGTCGCCCTCGCGGATCCACATTTTCTTCTTCATCTTGCCCGTGATGCGGCCCATGCGCGAGGTGTTGTCCTCGCACATGACCCGGATCCGGGCCGCCCCGAGGAGCTGGCTCGCGATCCCGAACACCTCGCCGCGGGGCCTCCGGGGGAGCGGGAGGCGCCCGACCTCCTCGCCCCCTTCGACCGACTCGACCGTCGGAGTCGCCGGCTCCGGCGCCGCCGCGGGCTCGGGCGGGTCTCGGGAGGGATCGGGAAGGGCCGGCACGTCCGTAGCGAGTCGGGCGTAGTATTTCAAGACGGGGCTTCCGACGGAAAGACCACGCGCGGATTCGTCTCGAGAATCCGGGTCTTCGCGTCGGCCGGGAGGTCCAGGGCGCGGAACTCCTCGAGGTTGCGCCCGATGTCCTTCACCCCGGGTCCGGGCCAGTCGGTACCGAAGACCGTCTTGGACGCGTCGCGGGCCAGGTGCGGGAAGTATTCGAGGAGCCGCGACGGCGGGACGCCGGAGATCTCGAGCCAGACATTGGGGAACCTCCGGGCCAGGAAGACCGCCGTCGACATCCAGAGGGGACGGCCCCCGTGGGCCAGCACGATCGTGAGCTCCGGGAAGTCGAGCGCGACGTCCTCGACGAACAACGGATCGCTGTACCGGTTCCGGGCCCGCGGGAACACGGAGGTGCCGGTGTGGAAGATCACGGGCAGCCGCTCCTCCTGGCACGCCGCGTAGATCCGCCGGAGCTGGGGGTGCTCCCCCGTGACGTAGCCGTCCGGTCGGAAGAGCTGGTGCGGCGGGTGCAGCTTGAGGCCGCGGATCCGGAGCTCCCGGTGCAGACGACGGATTTCCCGTTCGGGCTCCGGGTGGTCCGGCCGGATCCCGCCGACCGCGATCAATCGGGCCGGGTCGACCGATGCGTACCGGCTCACGAAGTCGTTCGCCTTCTCGGTGTAGCCGATCACCTCGGGCGCGACGTAGTTCACCAGCACGGCCCGCTCGACCCCCGAGGTGTCGAGGTACTCGAGGAAGACCCGCGGGTCGTCGAGGTAGCGCGCGTTCTTGGGATCGATGTGCGCGAGCATCGCCACCGCGTCCGGCCGCATCTCCCAGAGCGGGTTGATGTGCACGTGGCAGTCGGTGACGCCCATCGGCCCACCGGACGGACGGCGCGATATAAGCGCCGGGGCGCGGGACGCCGCTCGGGACGAGGGTTTATGCTCTCCGGCCCGTGGTCCCGAGCCGATGTCGACGCCCGCGCCGGCCGCCGTCTCGTCGCCGCCCCGACCGATGCCGCGGCTGCTGAAAGCGACCTACCTGGGCGACCAGGAGTACCTGCTCGAGGAGACCCGGGCCACGAAGCTGTTCTACTTTCCGGGGCCGATCGTCTGGATCCTCATCACCGGCCTCCTGGCGCTCTTCTCGTACGCCACCTGGATGGGCGTGAGCGGGCTCCAGCTGTCGGTCTGGAACTCGGTGATCTCGTCGCTCGCCAAGGCCACGGGGATCGGCGACGCCAAGTTCGCCGAGTACACCACGCTCTTCTTCGCGTTCCTCGTATTCCTGGGCCTCCTGCGCCTCGCGGTCCGGTACGTGCGCTGGATCCGCACCGTGTACGCGGTCACCTCCCGGCGCGTGATCGTGCAGAAGGGGATCCTGGGCCGCGACTTCGACGAGATCCCGGTGACCCAGGTCCGGGGCGTGGACGTGCACCAGACGTTCTTCCAGCGCATGCTCGGCTACGGCACCGTGCGGGTGAGCTCCGAGGGCGGCAGCCGCATCGGCAACGAGGACTGGAAGGGGATCCCGAAGCCGTTCCGCTTCCAGAAGCTCATCGAGAACGCGACGCAGACGACGCACTGAGCGGCGCGGCGTCGGGCCCGCGCGCGCACCGTTAAATCCGCCGGCCCGCCTCTCGGCGCGCGATGGGCGACGACTTCGACGCGATCGTGGTCGGCGCCGGCATGGCCGGCAGCTCGGCCGCGATCCGCCTCGCCCAGGGCGGGGCGAACGTGCTCCTGCTCGAGCGGGGCGCCGAGCC
>JASHYV010000179.1 GCA_030064695.1 Thermoplasmata archaeon | reverse complement strand
CTGTTCGTCGGCGTGGCCTACCATCGGTACCTGTCGGCCCTGCCCGGACGGGCGCTCGCCGACAGTCAGAGCGGATTCTGGGTGTTCCCGAGAACGACGCTCGACCGGGTCCGGCTCACCCAGGACGGGATGGCGCTCAGCGAGGAGTTCAAGATCGAGGCGCTGGTCCGCGGCCTCCGGTTCGTCGAGGTGCCGATCCGCTACGGCGAGCGATGGGGCACGCCCAAGCTGTCGAGCTGGCGGGACGGGCTCGGGAACCTCATGTTCCTCGCCCGGAAGCGGTTCGAGGTCGCCCGCGAGCCGCGCACGCCCGCGACGGCGTGACGGCGCTACTGGGTCTTCCCCGACCGCTCGCGCGACTTCACGCGCAGCCCCCGGTAGTGGCACCGCCGGCAGCGGACCGCCCTCGGCGGGTTCCGGGCCGAGCAGTTCATGCAGATCTTCTTGTTGAGCAGTCGCTCGACCGCCTCGGGGAACGGCATGGGAGGGCGGGGACCCGACCGGCGGTATAAAGCGTGCGGGGGCCGCGGCGAAGCGCCTTTCCGCCCCGCCCCGATGTGGGGGGCGTGACCACCGACGCGGAAGGGGAGCTCGCGGTCCGCCTCGCGCGGGGCGCGGTGGACGCCGCCGTCCGGGGGACCGGCGCGACGTCGCCCTCCGCCGATCTGCCGGCCCGGTTCCGGGAGCCGACCGGCGTCTTCGTGACCCTGAAGCGCTACCCGAGCGGCGCGCTCCGCGGATGCATCGGGCTCCCGCTGCCGACGCACCCGCTCGGGAAGGCGCTCCGCGAGGCGGCGGTCGCGGCGGCGACCGAGGACCCGCGGTTCCCCGCCGTGTTGCCCGAGGAGGTTCCGAAGCTCACGGTCGAGGTCTCGGTGCTGACGCCGCCCGAGGTCGTGCCGGCGCCGACGCCCCAGGCGATCCCGCAGTTCGTCGAGGTCGGCCGGGACGGCCTCGTGGTCGCGGGCTACCGCACCAGCGGGCTCCTGCTCCCCCAGGTCGCGACCGAGCTCGGCTGGTCCGCCGAGGAGTTCCTGGACGGCACGTGCGAGAAGGCCGGCCTCCCGGCGGGCGCGTGGAAGGACCCGCGCGTCCGGGTGAGCCGGTTCCGCGCCGAGGTGTTCCGCGAGACCGCGCCGATGGGGCCGGTGGAGCGGGAGCGCCTCGCGCTCACGCCGACGCGCGCACGACCCGGGCCGTGACCCGGACGCCGTCCAGCTCCCAGGCGCGCACGTCCGGCGCCTCCGGGAGCGCTCCGTCGACGAGCTCGAGCGCGTCGGCGAGCAGATCGCGGGCGAGCGCGTCCCGCCGGGCCGCGAGCGCCCGGTAGAGGGCCCCGTCCGCGCCGAGCTCGACCTCCACGCGGTCGGTGAGGCGCAGGCCGAGCTCCTTGCGCGTCTGCTGGAGCCGGCGGGCGACCTCGCGGACCCAGCCCTCCTCGCGCAGCCGCTCGGTCGGACGCCGGGGGAGCGCGGCCCGGGCCCTGCCCTCGTCCTCGCGCACGACCCACTCGGCGTCGGAGAGCTGGGCCCGGTCCTCCGCCGGCGCCCACCGCACGAGCTTCACGTTGAGCTCGTCGGCGAGGAGCGCGAGCCCGTCCGGACCGAGGGAGGTCACCGCGTCGGACGGCGTTCCGAACAGGACGAACTCGGCGAGCGGGATCCGGGACTTGACGCCGGCGCGCTGCCGGAGCTCGCGACCGGTCTCCACGAGCCCGCGCAGCTCCGCCATGCCGGCCTCGAGCGCCGCGTCGCGCGGCGCGAGCGCCTCCGGCCACGGGGTCTGGTGGACCGATTCGGCGCCGGAACGGAACCCGCGTTCGCCCACCTCCTGGTGGATCCACTCGGCGGTGAATGGGAGCAGCGGGGCCGCGACCCGCGCGACGCCGAGCAGCGCGTAGGCAAGCGTCTCGTGCGCGACCCTTCGGTCGGGCTCGGACGCCTCGGCCCAGAAGCGGGGCCGGGAGCGGCGAACGTACCAGGTTGAGAGATCGTCCACCAGGTCGCGGAGCGCGAGCGCCCCCGGCCTCGGATCGGCCGACTCGAGCGCGGCCTCGACCGCCCCGCGCGTCGCCTCGAGGCGCGAGAGGACCCACCGATCGAGCATCGTCGGGCGCTCGGGGGGTCCCGCCGGCGGGGCGAGCCGGTCCGCGCGCGCGTTGCCGAGGTGGAACGCGACCACGTGGCGCAGCGTGCCGAGCGTCCGCGCGGCGCTCTTCTCGACCGCGGCCTCGCCGATCCGCATCGGTTCGGTGAAGTCGACGTTGAGGAACGCCCACCGCGCGGCGTCGCCGCCGACGCGGGCGAGCAGCGAGAGCGGCTCGAGCGCGTTCCCCTTCGACTTCGACATCTTGCGCCCCTCGGTGTCGAGCACGAGGCCGTTGGTGAGGCAGGTCCGGTACGCGGGGCGGTCAAAGAGCGAGGCGGCGATCACGAGCAGCGAGTAGAACCAGCCGCGGGTCTGATCGAGCCCCTCGCAGACGAAATCGAGCGGTGTCCCGGTCTCGAACGGCCCCGGCTCGAACGGGTAGTGGAACTGCGCGAACGGCGCGGAGCCGCTGTCGTACCAGGCATCGATGGTGTACGGCTCCCGCCGGCTCGGGGCGTCGCACTCCGCGCAGGCGAGGGTGAGCCGGTCCACGGTGACCCGGTGGGGGTCGAAGCCATCGGGCAGCGGCCCCCCGCTCCGCTCCGCCAGCTCGGCAAAGCTGCCGATGCAGGTGAAGTGGCCCTGGTCGCAGCGCCAGATCGGCAGCGGGGTCCCCCAATACCGGTTCCGGGAGAGCGCCCAGTCCTTCGCCTCGGTGAGGAAGTTCCCGAACCGGCCCTCGCGCAGGTATTCGGGGACCCAGGCGACCGTCGCGTTGTGGCGCACGAGCCGGTCGGTGAACCGCGACGTCCGGACGAACCAGGAGTCGATCGCTCGGTAGAGCAGCGCGTGGTCGCACCGCCAGCAGAACGGGTAGGTGTGGCGGATCTGCCCTTCCTGCACGAGCAGGCCCCGCTCCTTCAGATCGGCGGTGAGCAGCGGGTCGGCCGCCTTGAACGACTTCCCTTTCACGATTGGGAGGGCGCCGTCGAAGACCCCCCGGCTGTCGAGCGGATCGTAGACCCCGACGCCCTCCCGCGCCCCCACGCGCTGGTCGTCCGGACCGAAGCTGGGCGCGACGTGCACGAACCCGGTCCCCTCGGTCGCGGTAACGAAGTCGTCGAGCACGACGCGGTAGCGCCCCGCGCCGGGGCCGGGGGTCGGGAACGGCGGCTCGTACTCGAGCCCCGCGAGGTCGGACCCCCGGATCCGCTCGACCACCTCGGCGCCCGCCGGGAAGTAGCGCGGCAGCGCGTCCGAGGCGAGCACGAGCTCCTCGCCTCCGGTCCGGACCACGCTGTACTCGAGGTCGGCGCGGGCCGCCACCAGGAGGTTCGCCGGCAGCGTCCACGGCGTCGTCGTCCAAACGAGCAGCGACCGGCGAACGCCCGGTCGGCCCGGAAGCGGGAACCGTACGGTGATCGAGGGGTCCCCGACCTCGCGGTACCCCTGGGCCACCTCGTGCGAGGAGAGCGGCGTCTCGCAGCGCGGGCAGTACGGCAGCACGTAGTGGCCCTTCTCGAGCCAGTGCCGATCGAACAGCGTCTTCAACGACCACCAGACGCTCTCGATGTACGCGGGGTCCATCGTCCGGTACGCGTGATCGTAGTCGAGCCAGTAGCCGACCTCCCGGCTCATCTGCTGCCAGACGTCGGCCACCTGCATCGTGGACCGGCGGCACTCGTCGCAGAACCGGTCGACGCCGTACGCCTCGATCTCGCGCTTCGACTTCAGGCCGAGGCGCTTCTCGATCTCGAGCTCCACCGGGAGCCCGTGGCAGTCCCAGCCGGCCATCGAGCTGACGATGCGGGCGCCCCGCATCCGGCGGTAGCGGAGCTCCGTGTCCTTCAGCACGCGGCCCACGAGGTGACCCAGGTGCGGCGCCCCGTTCGCGGTCGGCGGGCCCTCGGTGAACCGGAAGACCGGCCCCGGGGCGGCCCGCGCCAGGGTCGTGCGAGGGACCTCCTCCGCGTCCCAGTAGCGGAGGACGCGGGCGTGGACCTCCGTCGCGGACGGGGCCGACGCCCCGGGATCCTCCTCGGAGCTCGCCATCGGGGCGCGACGGGCCCGCGAGACCTAAAAGGCTGCGCCGCGGGGCCGTCCCGTCAGCGGCGGAGGCCGTGGGGCGGGGGGCTCTCGGAACGGGGCCCCACCGACGCGGTCGGATGCTGGGCCACGATCGTCCCTTCCACCGTCGTCACGTGGGCGCCGCGCCCCAGGGTCACCTTCGGCGAGCGCACGAAGGCCACGTCGATCCCCTCGAGCGAGACCTCGTCCGCCTCGACCCGTTCCGCCTCCACCGAGTTGTGGTGGAGCAGGACCTTCTCGGCGAGGTTGGGGACCTTGCCGCGGAGCCGGGCCACATGCGCCCGGACCGTGCCGAGGCGCGACGACTCGGGCATCGTGAGCTCGACCCGCCAGGCCTCGATGGTGTTCGGGACCTCGACCTCTCCCGCGTAGACGATGGCGCCCCCGAGGAGCGCGCTCGCCTCGAGGGAGCCGCGGCCCGACAGGAGCCGGTCGGCGGCGATCGCGGCGGAGGCCCGGGTGGTGCCGACCATGGTCACGTCGCCGCCGCGGACCGGGGCCCGGGCGTGGAACGTCCCTCGCACCTCGAAGGAACCGGTGACGTGCACCTCGCCCACGACCTCGAGCCCGCCCTGAGCGCGGAAGCGGTCGGCCAGCAGCTTGCCCCCGATCGTCACGAGACCCTTCGTGGACGCCGCCCCGACCTCCACGTCGCCCACCACCTTCGCGGCCCCGCTCGTTCGCCAGGCCGCCGCCCTCAGCGAGTCATGTCGGGCGACGCCCCGGTCCTGGACGGATCCGGCGCGCGGGGCCGGCGGAGCGGGGCTGGCCCCGGCCGGAGCGGCGGCCCTCGGGGTCGGGCTCGCCAACGGACTCACCGCGTCGCGCCCGCGTCGGGCAACCCCAGTCGCCGGTGCTCGGCCATGGTGCACAGGTCCTCGAACACGTGGACGCCGTGCGCGCGGGCGTCCTCGGCGGCCCCGGCGTTCCGGACCCCCAGCTGCATCCAGACCGTCGGCACGCCTCGAGCGACCGCGGCGTGGACGACCGGGGGCACGAGCTCGCTGCGCCGGAAGATGTCGACGAGGTCGATCTGGAGGTCGGCCGGGATCGAGGAGAGGTCCGGATAGGCGCGCTCGCCCAGCACGTGGGTGACCTGCGGGTTCACGGGCACGATCCGATATCCGTGCCGCTGGAGGTATTCCGCGACGCGGTACGAGTCGCGCTCGGGGCGGTCGGAGAGTCCGACCACGGCGATCGTGCGCGTACGGGACAGCGCCGTCGAGATCTCCGCGTCCGAGGGCATCGGGTCGCACGAAGGGCGCGGCTTACATGATGGTGACGGGCCGCCGGCGCGGACGGTGAGGGATTTGACCCCCCGCGCGATGCCCCGCCGATGTACCTCGACTACGCCGGCCTCCGGGTGACCCGGCTCGCGCCCGCGATCCGGTTCCTGGAGCGCGGCCTCGGGCTGGTGGTCCGCTCGCGGGGCACGATGGACCACGGCGGGAAGTGGGTGCTCCTGCAGGACCCCCGGTCCCAGCAGCGGCTCGAGGTGAACTACTACCCGCCCGGCACCCGGTACTGGACGCCGTTCGTCGCCGGCGAGGGGCTCGACCATCTGGGCGTGCGGGTGAGCAACCTCGCGGCCGCGGGCCGGAAGCTCCGGGCGGCGGGCGCGCGGAAGGTCAGCGAGATCCGCGAGGGCGGTCAGGCCGTGATCGTCTACTACGAGGGCCCGGACCACCTCTGGGTCGAGCTGATCCACTCTCCGACCGAGTGAGCCCCCTCACGGCGGCGGGGACGCGGGCGCGTCCGCGCGTCGGAGGTAGAGGACGAACGCGATCGCCGCCCCGAGGAGGATCACGGCGTAGTGGACCACGTCCCCCACCACCCCGAGCGGGAGCGTGAGGTACGCCGAGGCGTCGTTCTCGCCGTGCAGGAGCGCGACCACGACCAGGTTGCCGCCGGAGTAGCGGTACGTCGCCGCGAAGGCGAACCCGATCAGAAAGAGCCCGGGGAAGACGAGGGGCGAGGCGGCGCCGTACGTGAGCCCGTAGTAGACGTGGACGCCCGCGAAGACGACGCTCGTCCACGTGGCGGGGCCGATCCAGGAGCCCGGCGTGTCGCGCCAGTAGCCGAAGATCCAGCCGCGGAAGATCGTCTCCTCGCACGCGCCGACCAGGAAGGAGAGGGCGACGTAGAGCCACGGGTCCCCCACCGCCTGCTGGAGCGCCGGGTTCGGCTTGTTCAGGAGGGCGATCGCCGCCGGATCGACGACCTCGTAGACGATCAGGAGGACGAACAGCACGGCGAGCGCGACCAGCGAGAGGAGGCCGTACCAGGAGAGCCCCTCCACGGTGGCCCGGCGCAACCGGTGGAAGGCGTCGCGCAACGGCCCTCCGCCGACGAGCACCGCGAACGCGGCGATCGGCACCCCGTAGACGACGAGGAGATCGCCCGCGAGATTCCCGTAGAGGACGAGCGTCGACGGGACGAGCTCCGGCACGAAGTACTGGCTCAGGATGGCGAAGACCGTGATCCCGACCCCGGTCCAGTAGCGCCACCGCGGCGCCGGCGCGACCGGCCAGGGCGCGCCCCACGTGGGCGGCTCGCCCGGGGCGAAGCCCGAGGCCATCACCGCGACGGACCCGGGGGCCGCACCGCGGCGGCGGCGCGTTCGGCCGCGTTGAGGCAGGCCACGAGGTCATCGAGCGTCGCGCGGGCGCTCGCCGGGGTCGAGGGGCCGAGCTCGATCTCCAGGCGGGCCCCCTCCACGCGGAGGCGAAGGAACGCCGGGTTGTCGGCCCCGACCGCGGCCGCGACGCGCTCGGCCTCCGGGCCGGTCGGGTACGTCCGGGAGAGCCGGACGCTCACGACGAGCGGCTGCGCTTCTTCGCCGGGGGCGACGATGGCTTTCCTCCCGCGGTGGGCTGCGCGCCGGGACCCCGGTCCAGGGCGTGCGGGACGATGGGGGCCGTCGTGGTGCGCCGGGCCGTCTCCTGCGTCGCCTGTTCCTTGAGGTACGTGAGAACGGACGGCCAGACGGTGTCGTCCGTCCGGGCCTTGTTCTCGAAGTTGTGCTCCCCGAGGAACTTCTCGAACGCGGCCCGGCTCGCGGAGTCCCACCGACCCGTGGAGCGGCCGCCGTAGTACCCGAGCACCTGGAGATCGTGCTGCAGCGCGACGGCCACCTCGCCCGAGATCGGCACGAGCGTCGCGGGGTCCTCCCGCTCGAGCATCGTGAGGTCGTAGAGCTTCACCACCCGCTTCAACTCCTCGATCGGGCTGGGATGGTCGTCGACGCGGACGTCGACCCAGCGGTCGTTCCCGCGCCCGTACCCGCCGCCGTCCCGGACGATGTAGAGGGCGGCGGATTGCATCCCCCGCCGGTCCCCTCCCTCTCGCTGGCCCGCCGCCAGGGCGGCCAGCAGGCGATCGACGAGGTCGCCCGGCGTCGCGGCATAGGTCCGCGCCATGCCCCGGACCACCCCCGCTCCGAACAGGATGTTGCCCTGGCAGGCGAAGCCGTCGCCCACCTCGTGGCCGGCCCACGCCATGCACTTCGCGCCGGTGAACGCAGCCGCGTCGCCGTTCCGGTCGACGACCCCGAGCTGGCGGTGGTCGCGTTCCGGGTCCTTCGACGTCAGCTCCTCGACCACCTGCTGGGCGGAGCGGCCCTGCCGGAGGAGCGCGAGCCCTTCCGGCCCGTAGGCGACGTTCGCCAGCGCCTGCGTCGCGATCGCGCCCGTGGCCGCCTCGGCCCACGGCACGACGGCGCCGACCGAGATGAACCGGGACTGGACCGCGACGCCCCAGGTCTTCGCGGCGGGGTCGTGGGCGACGATCGAGAAGGTGCCGAACCGGGGCGGAGCCATCCGGGGCGCGGACGCCCGCCCGCCCCTTAACCTGTACGACGGTCGACGGCCGGGACCCGGGCCAGCGCCGCATCCAGCTCGCCGAGCAGTCGGTCGATCCGGCGGTCCGCCTCGGCGCGTCGGCCGGCCCGGAACGCCGCCTCCGCAGCGGCCAGTTCCGGAACGAACCCCTCGACCTCGGCCCCCCGGGCGCGCAGCAGCGACAGCAGTCGGGCCGCGAGGCGGAGCCGATTGCCGGTGCGATCCTCCTCGGGATCCGGGCGGGCGTCCTCGGGACCGGACGAGACGTAGCCCACGACGCCCCGCGGCCACTGCGTGACCTCGCCCTCGCCCCGGGCGATGCGTCGCCGGGGCGGGTCCGACCCGGTCACGGGAGGCTCACGCCTCGCCGGCCTCGGGTTCGGGGGCCGGTGGAGCGGACCGGCCCCGGGCCGCTTCGGGCCGGGGCACCCGGCTCCGGACGGTGTCCCAGACCCGGTCGATCCGCTCGTAGAACGCGGCCCCGGGACCCTCGGTCGCCAGGATCGTCCGCGCTTCGGAGAGCGGGGTCGCGAGCTCGGGCATCGGGGCGGCGTGGGCGTCCGCCCACGCGACGGACCCGACGGCCAGCTCGAGCTGCTCCTCGGCGTCGCGCCGCGCCCGGCGCACGTCCCGCTCCGGGGCGGAGAGGGCGTTCTCGGGGTTCCACGCCGGCGGCATGGGTGCCGGGATCGTGACGCGCAGGAACTTGAACGGCGCCGGGAGGGTCGGCCATCGGGGTTCGGTGAGCCGGACGGCGAGGAGGTCGAGGGCGCTCGTCGCGTTCGCGAAATCGTTCGCGGCGTAGGCGGTCTCGGCCTTGTCGAAGGGGGTCAGGAGGTCGGCGTGGGGAGCGCCCTTCCAGACGTCGAGCCGCAGCGCGACGCGGCACGGGGCGAGGCGGCGGAGCGCCGCCTGCTGCGGCGTCACGGGGACCGGGGGCGTCGCGGGGGGCGGCGGGGCGGTCTCCGGAGGTCGGTTCGGGGCGCCGGGCATCGGTCCACTCCTCGTCGGGAGCTCAGAGGAACGCCTCGAACTCCTTCGTGACTTCGGGGTACTTGTCGTGCACGGCCTTGAGGATATTGTGGACGTTCAGCTTCTCGAGCCGGACGCCCTGGAGGGCGTCCACGATCTTGTCGAACGTCTCGTCGGAGAGCGTCGTGAGCTTCTCCTTCGCGAGCCAGTTGCGGTACAGCTTCTCCTCGAGCCGGGCGCGCCAGCCCTTCTCGTACTTCTGGAGGAACTCCTTCGAGGCGTCGCCCCGCTGCGCCGCCTCGGCGGCGACCTCCCCGCAGATCTTCCCGGCGATGCAGCCGTTCGCGATGCCCCCGCCGGTGAGCGGGTCGATCATCCGCGCGGCGTCGCCGACGAGCATCATGCCGTCCGTCACCGTCTGCTTGAGCGGCGGGGAGATCGAGACGCCGCCGCCGACCATGTCGATCTTCTTCCCCTTCGCGTAGGCCGGGTGCTTCTCGATCCAGGCGTCCAGGTACTTCCGCGCCTCGGCCATCGATTCGATCTGGCTCACCTGCACGCCGATCCCGACGTTCGCGAGCCCCTCGTCCTTCGGGAAGACCCAGACGTAGCCGCCCGGGGCGCGTTTCCCCAGGTAGAAGTCGCAGTAGCGGGTGTCGCAGCCGACGTCCGTCATCCGGTACTGCAGGCACGTGTCCATGTCCTTGAGCGCGATGTTGGTCGAGATGCCAGCCCACCGGCCGACCTGGCTCTCGAAGCCGTCGGCGCCGATCGTCACCTTCGCGTGGACGTCGAGCAGCTCGCCGAACTGCTTGACCTTCGCGCCGACGATCCGGCCGTGCTCGCGGAGCATCGCGACGGCGGAGGTCTTCAGACGGACCTCGACGCCCGCGTTCGCCGCGTCGATCGCGAGCTGCTTGTCGAACTCGTCGCGCTCGACGACGTAGCCGACCTCGTTGCCGGCGTGCTTCTCGTTGATCTCGAAGACCTTCTCGCTCGGCGAGAAGATGCGCGCCCCCTCGACCTCGAGGTTGATCCAGCGGCCGGGCTTGATCCCGACCTCGCCGAGCCAGTCCTTGCTCATCCCCTCGCCGCATCGGACGGGGCTGCCGATCTCCTGGCGCTTCTCGATGAGGAGGACGGAGGCGCCGTGGTGGGCCGCCCACTTCGCGGTCATCGAGCCGGCCGGCCCGCCGCCGATCACCAGGACGTCGGTGGAGAGTTCCTGCGCCACGGGAGAGGCTCCTCCGCCGCTCAGCCGATCTCGATCGCCCCGACCGGACAGGCCTTCACGCAGACCTCGCAGCGCGTGCAGATCTTCTCGTCGAAGGTGATGCGCGTCTCGTCGAGATAGATGCAGTTGAGCGGGCAGATCCCGACGCACGCGCCGCAGTAGATGCAGAGCTGGCCGCTCGACTCGATATGGAGGCTCTTCTTGTTCGGCACCCTACGGTACCCGCGATAGGACCAAGGCTGAGGCAGATAAAGGCTCCCGGCGAGGGGTCCCGCGCCCCGCCGTTCCCGCCTCCCCGACCGACCTCGGCGCACGGTCGCGGACGGCGGATCCATCGGCCGCACGGTCACCTCGCGGCCCGGTCACGGGGCCCGAGGAGGCGTGCGCCGCCCCGTTCCAGGAGCGCGGAGGGGCGCTCGCGGTCACGCTCGCGCCGGCTCCCTCCCCGGACGCCTCGAACCTGACCCCGTCGGCGCGCACGACGACCCCGGGGAGCTGCCCCACGCCGGAGGGACTCGGACGCCGCCGCCTTCCTGACCCCGCCCCCGTTCGCGGAGCGCGGGGCCGCCGGGGGAGTCCTTGGCCGGCCCCCGCGCCCGGAGAAGGGAGGTTGCCGGAGGGAACACTCCTCCGCGCGCGCGAAGTGTCGGGGCGGGTCCGGGCGTGCCGCTACGGCGGCGAGCGGACCGACGCCGGACGGGGCGCGTGGGCCGGCTCGTCGAGCCAGCGCTCGGCGTCGATCGCGGCCATGCAACCGTCGCCGGCGGCCGTGACGGCCTGCCGGTAGCGATGGTCCCGGACGTCGCCGGCGGCGAAGACGCCGTCGACGCTCGTGCGCGTGCCGTCGTGCGTCAGGACGTAGCCCTGCGCGTCCAGGTCGAGGACCCCGCGGAAGACGTCGGTCGCCGGGGCATGGCCGATCGCGACGAACACTCCGCCGGCGGCGAGCTCCTCGGTCGCGCCGGTCCGGGTGTCGCGGAGCCGGACGCCGCGGACGGTACCGTCCCCGAGGACCTCGACGACCTCGCTGTTCAGCCGCAGGGCGATCTTCGGGTTCCGGCGCGCCCGGTCCTGCATGATCGGGCTCGCCCGCAGGCGGTCCCTGCGGTGGACGATCGTCACGGACGTGGCGAACTTCGTGAGGAAGAGCGCCTCCTCCATCGCGGTGTCGCCCCCGCCGACGACGACCAGCGCGCGGCCCTTGAAGAAGAACCCGTCGCACGTCGCGCAGGCGCTGACGCCGTGGCCGAGGAGCCGCTGCTCGGAGGGGAGCCCGAGCCACCGAGCGTTCGCGCCGGTCGCGACGATCACGGCGTCGGCGTGGACGACCCCGTGGGTCCCGGTGCGGAGCGTGAACGGACGGCGGGCGAAGTCGACCGAACTCGCGTTG
>JASHYV010000178.1 GCA_030064695.1 Thermoplasmata archaeon | reverse complement strand
GCCCGGGTCTCGCGCTCGAGCCGCAGCACCGCGAGCTTTGCCTTCAGGCGGCCGATGTGGCCCTGCGTCGCCTTGTTGTAGGCGGTGTTGCGGATCTCGTCCTCGACCTCGGTGATCTGCTCTTCGAGCGAGGACATGGACCGGGACCTGACGGGGGCGACGTGGGCCGTCAGGCTACTTGAGGGTAGTGCGCGCGGGAGGGCGACCTGCCGACCGCGCCGTCTGCTCCGCCCACGGAACGGATTCGCGCCCGTCGGCGCATTTATCTAGTCCGCCGGAGACGACCCCGCGTGTCGCGACCTGGCTCGCGCCGAGATCCGTACGCCTTCCGCCGACCGCTGATCGTGGCGATCGCCGTGCTCGCCGTGATGGGGGTCGCCGCGACCGGTCTCCTGGCCGTGCACGCGACGCATCTCTCGCCCGCGTCCGGCGCCACCGGCGCACCCCCGGTGGCGACTCAGGCGCTCTCCGGATTCGAAACATCGGCGACCGTGCGCTCCCAGGTCGGGGGTATCGGCACCGTTGTGGACACGTACGATCTGGAGAATTCCACCCTGCTGCCCGGCAACGCCAGCATTAACGACGGCGCCTACACGAACGCGGTCGCGCTGGACACCGCGACCGGAGACCTCTGGGTGACGAACGGAGATTCCGACAACGTGGCGATCATCGACACCTCGAACGATCGGACGATCGCGTGGGTGGCGACCGAGGAGTATCCGTGGGGCGTCGTCTTCGACCCCTCGAACGGGGATATGTACGTCGAGAACGACGGCAACAGCACCGTCTCCATCTACGATGGAGGCACCCACGCCCTGCTGGGCGTGGTCGGCGTCGGGGTGGGCCCGAGGGCCGCGGCCTTCGACTCCCTCAACGGCACGATCTTCGTCGCGGCCGCGAACGGGGACAACATCTCCGTCCTCAGCGGCGCTACGAACCTTCCGGTCTACTCCGTCGCCCTGGGCGAGTCGACCTACGGGATCGCCTATGACTCGGTGAACAACTACATCTACGCGACCGAGGAGTTCAACAACGAGGTCGCCGTCCTCAACGCTACGAACTACGGACTCGTCACCACCGTCTCGGTCGGGGACTTCCCGACCGACGCGGCCGTGGACCCCTCGAACAACCATGTCTTCGTCGTCAACGACGACGACGACACGGTGAGCGACATCAACGGGACGACCAATGCCGTCCACACCACGGTGGGGGTGGGTTCGGAGCCCTGGCGCCTCACCGTCGACACGACCAACGGCGATGTGGACGTCACCAACTTCGGGTCGGACAACCTGACCGTGTTCAGCGGGTCCACGGACGTGACCGTCGCCTCGGGACCCGCCGGCGTCGAGCCGTTCGGCGTGCTGTTCGACTCGTCCAACGACCGGCTGTACCTGGCCAACGAGGGTTCCTTGAACATCACGGTCGTCGACGCCACTTCGCTCGCGCCGGTGGCGGGCATCACGCTGGGCGCCTCTCCTGGGTACGAGGCGGCCGACTCGGCGACCGGACGGGTGCTGATCGAGAACGAGGCCAACAGCTCGCTCGAGTACCTCTCCGGATCGACCAACCAACTGGTGGGGGCGACCGACGGCCTCTTCGCCGACACCCCGGCGATCTACGACGCGGACAACGGCGACTTCTACGTGACCGACGAGGACACCGATACGGTCGCCGCGATCCCCGCGACAGGCACCACCGTCAGCTCGTCCATTAGCGGCTTCGCGTATCCCTGGCAGATGGACGTGGAGGCCTCGAACGACACGGTCTACGTGGCCGACTACGACTACGACGCCGTGGAACTCCTGAACGGGACCACGAATCAGGTCACGGGGTACTACGTCCCGACGGACGCGGACGGACCCGCCGGCGTCGCGTACGACCCCGCGAACAACTACCTCTACGTCTCCGAATACGACGGCGACGACGTGTCGGTGCTGAACGCCACGACCGGCGCGACGCTGTACACGATCGGGGTCGGAGTAGAGCCCATCTCCGTGACCTACGACGCGGCGGCCTCCTATGTCTTCGTTTCGAACTGGGATGGGGACAACGTCTCCGTGATCGATCCGACGACGGAGACCGACGTCGCGAGCCTGACCGTGGGGGCCGACCCGAACGGGGCGACCCTGGATCTTGCGAACGGGTACCTCTACGTGGTGAACGAGTACTCCAACAGCGTGACCGTGATCGATCCCGCCTCGCTTACCGTACTGGGAAGCATCCCCGTGCAGGAGATCCCGCAATGGGCGCAGTATGACGCGGCCAACGGGGAGGTGTACGTCTCCAACATCGACTCCGGAAGCATCTCGATCATCGCTCCCCCGACCGCGCTTACGGCGGTGGACGTCACACCGTCGTTCACGGAAGTCGGGACCGGGTCGTCCACGAGCCTCACGGCGTCCGCGGTCTGCCTGCCCGGGAGCTGCGAGACCGGGATCGCCACGTACGCGTGGTCGGTGAACGACTCGCTCGTCACGCTGAGCGCGTCGACCGGCGCGTCGACCACGCTGGTCGCGGGCAGCACCGCCGGAGCGGTGGAGCTCGTCGTGTCGGCGACCTACAACAGCACGACCGTCACCGTCGATATCGACTTCCACGTCGCTTCGGAGGTCGTGAGCTCGGTGGCGATCACGGCGGCCGCGACGTCCGTGGCGACCGGCGGGACCGATGCCCTCAGCGCGGCGGCCGCCTGCGCTCCCAGCGCCTGCCCCGCGACGGGGGTCACGTACACCTGGTCGCTCAGCGACGCCGACGGGAACCTGAGCGCCACGACCGGGGCGTCGGTCACGTTCACCGCGGGCTCCGCCGCGGGCGATGACAACGTGACGGTGACCGCCTCATTCGGAACCAGCACCGCCCATTCCACGTCCGAGATCGGGATCACGTCGACCTCGAAGACCTCCACGAGCGGGCTCTCCTCGAGCGACTGGCTCTGGATCGGGATCGCGGCCGTCGTGGTCGTAGCGGTGATCGCTTCGGTGCTGGTACTGCGTCGGCGCGGAGGTCGGACCTCGTCCTCCCAGAACGCGTCGGTGCCGGGCGGCGCCGCGGGCGTCGGCTCCCCGCCGCCCCCGCCCCCTCCGCCTCCTCCGCCCCCCTAGGGTCGGCGGCCGAAGGCTAGTGGGAGAGCAACTCCTTCTCGAGCCCCAGCTGGCGCCAGAGCTCGCGCAGGGTCTGGGGCGGCAGGAGTTCGCCCTCCGCCCGACCCCGCTCGGACCAGGCGAGGGCGTCCGCCCACCGCAGGCTGACCGCCTCCTCGACGCCGTACACCCGGTCGAAGGCGTGCTGGAGTTCCGTCGGCGCGGGCCCCCGGTACGTGGCGAGCAGGCTCACCCCGGAGCGACGCAGCGTGGCGTGCACTTCCGCGTCCTCCAGAGTCTCGCGGAGCACCGAGGTCGGGAGCGCGTCGATGCGGGAGAGCACGAGCGCGGGGTGCTCTTGCGAGCGCGGAGGGAATGGGACCACGCCCTGCAGCAGCGACGGCAGCCGCAGCAGGGGCAGGAGCGGCGCGCGATAGATCGAAGTGGCGATCAGGGCCGTGAATGCCTCCTCGTGGACCTTCGGTCGCGCGAGGTCGTCGGGCGCCACGGCTCCGGGTCGGGAGCCCACATGGTGGCTGGAAGTCAGCCCCGCCACGCCGTCGTCCTTCGACGGGGAGACCGGTTCCGCGCAGTCGGCCCAGGCGAACTGCGGGTGGACGCGCTGCGCGAGTCCGACCGCCAGCATGGCGAGCGGCGTGTCGCCGCGGCCGTAGATCAGGGTCGACTCGACGCTGGGCTCGCTCGGGCGGTCGGGGGTGGCGACGAACATCGGCGGCGGCCTCTCTCTCGAGAGGGGGACCGCCGGTCGCGGCTTGAGTCGGCTCCGAACGAGGGCCCGAATCCGAACGGGTTCGGAGGGTCCCGGCGGCTCAGCCGGGGGCCGGCGGAGCGGTGCCCAGGCGGAACGACTGGCCCACGAACGCCGACTCGAGCAGCTGCTCCTCGATCGAGCGGAGCGTGGCGGAGAGCGAGGCCCGGCCCCGCTTCAGCCGCGCCGCCAGCGCGTCGAGCGTGATGCGTTTCGGAACCTCGAAGTACCCCGCGGCGACGGCCGCCGAGAGCACCGACTGATCGCCGTCATCGAGCGCCGGCAGGTGGCTGCGCAACGGGGTCCGGCGCATCGCGACCACCCGGGCCCCCGGGTCCACGCTCTGCAGGTGGGCCAGCAGCCGGCGGTAGGCCGACTCCCGGGCGACCACCTCCCAGCCGCACGAGCCGGCGTGCATCCAGAGCGGCACGGGCAGGGGCATCCCGAGATCGCGGTACAGGTAGACGATCGGCGGGTTCCGGAAGAGGATCCGGTAGAGGCTGCCCCGTCCGATCTCCGCCAGCGGCTGGACCCTTCGGACGTCCGGGAACCGCGCGATCTCGTCCGTCCATCGGCCCGCCGGGCGACCGGAGATCCAGCAGTCCGAGACCGAGAGCGATGGCGTGACCTCGGAGAACGAGAGGAGCTCGACGCGGGCCTCCGGATGGCGACGGGTGAACGGCCCCTCCCAGACCCGGTCGGGCAGACGGAATCGGAAGAACCCCACCACCACGTTCGGCTCCCGCTCGGGCGGGTCCCGTCGGCGGAGGCCCTCGAGCCGCCGGCGTTGGTCGTCGGCCCGCTTGCGGCGGCTCGAGCGCGGGACCCGAGCCGACCGCTTCGACCGCACGGAGAGCAGTGGGGTCGCCGTCGGCCGCATGGTGCTACGGCGTCGAGATCGGCGGCCGGAGGGCGGTCTCGAGCAGCTTCTGCTCGATGAGCGCGATCGACTCGGAGATGCTCGACTTGCTGCGGTTCAGCTTCCGCGCGAGCTCGGTGAGCGTGATCCCGCGCGGCACCGCGAAGTATCCCGCCGCCATCGCCTCGGTGAGCAACTGGTGCTGGCGCTCCGTCAGCTCGGGCAGGTGGTTTCGGAGCGGGCGCCGCCGGATCGAGACGACCTTCGCGTTCGGGTCCCGTTTCCGGGCGTAGGCGAGCACCGTCTCGAAATCGGCGTACCGCGCGGCGATCTCCCAGTCGATGCAGCCGCCCTGGATCCGCAGGGGGAACGGGACCGGCAGGCCGAGCGTGCGATAGACTCCGATGATCGGCGGGTTCCGGTACGTGATGCGATAGAGGCATCCGTCCCCGACCTCCGCGAGGCTCTCGACCTTGAGGACGTCCGGATAGGACGCAATCTCGCGGGTCCACGTGCCGGCCGGACGGCCGCTGATCCAGTGGTCGGAGATCGAGAGCCCCGGTTCGAGCTCGCCGCGATTCAGCACTTCGACGCGCACCAGCGGGTGGGCCGACGTGAATCCGGACGACCACAGGTCGGAGGGGACCCGGACCCGCAGCGTCGCGAGGAACAGCCGATCCGGATCGGAGCTCGCGTCCGCGGGGCGTCGGGACCCCGTCGGTTCCGGGGACGCACGGTAGGCGGGGCGCCGAGCCATGCTTCCGAGAGGCAGGCCCCGGATAAAAACCTCTCACCCGGGGCCAGCGGCCCGCCGCGCCGGCCCGCGGCGCGGCGGCCGACGACGCCCCGCGTCGACCTTCTCCACCCCTCCGAATGACGCACCGGACCGAACCGTCGCACTCCGGGCGGGCGAAGGGTTCTTGGTCTCCGGGGAGAATCCGGTCGCGATGCCCGGCGCCCCCGATGGCCCGGCACCGGCCGGCGGACCCCTTGGGTCCTCGTGGCGGCCCCACGCTCCGGCCGTCCCCCGACGGACCTTGTGGACGATTGCCGCCGCCGTGACGATCGGGGTGGTGGTCGTCGTCGGCCTCGCCGTTTCCGGCGCCTTCAAGTCGGGGGGATCGGGAGGGACGACCTCCTCCGGCCTCTCGTCGACGCAAGCGATGGCGATCGCGCACCAGGAGACGCCGACGGGAACCTGGTACATCGAGTCGATCGGGGGCCTCGCGCTGGCCAACGCTACGACCTTGGCGTACAATCTGACCGAATACTCGGACCTCAACTGCTCGATCTCGTTCCTGAAGGGCGGGCTGATCTCGCAACTGACCCTGCCGGCCTACACGGGCAGCCTCACGGCAGGGACCGCGAACGTCTGGTCGTTCGAAGAGGTGGATCCCACCGAGGGGGCGCTCGTGGATACCGTCATCGTGAACGGAGCGGTGGTCGATGCGTTCGAGCTCTCCCAGGGGGTCTGCGCCGAGGCGGCGGCATCCTTCGAAGGGGCGACGGGTTCGGTCATCAGCAGCTCGGCAGCGGCCGGGGACCTGCTGGATCAGGGCCTTTCGTCCTTCGTGGCGGCCCATCCCACGGGGCTGAACCTGGAAATGAGTTTCCTTAACATCGAGGAGAACGATCTGGGGCTGGCCCCGCAGTGGGGGTTCTCCCTCTCCGCGTGCTCGCCGATCTCGCCCGGGACCTCGGGGCCGGCCGAATCGCCGTCCTACTCGGGGACGGTGAACGCCAGCGACGGGGCGGTGACCTCTTCCTCGACCTCCACGGAGGACTGCTCGGGGTCGTCGGGCGGCTCGGGGAGCACGACGCCAATTGGGTCCGTGCTGGCGCTCGGAGG
>JASHYV010000177.1 GCA_030064695.1 Thermoplasmata archaeon | reverse complement strand
CGCTCGCCGTCACCATGCTGGGCGGCGTCGCCGTCGTCGTCGACGTCGACCCGAGGGCCATCGAGCGCCGGTTGCAGTTCCACTACCTCGACCGCGAGGCCACCACCCTCGACGAAGCGGTCGAGCTGGCCCGAGAGGCGGTCCGCGCCCGGCGGCCACTCTCGATCGGGCTGCGCGCCAACGCCGCGGAGGTCTATCCGGAGCTCGTGCGCCGGCAGCTCTGGCCCGACATCGTCAGCGACCAGACCGCCGCCCACGACCTCCGAGTGGGGTATATTCCGACCGGCTACACCGTCGACACGGCGGCGGCCGAGCGCGAGAGGGACGCCTCGGGGTACCTCGCCAAGGTGCGCGCGTCGCTCGCCGTCGAGGCACGGGCCATCCTGGCCATGCGCGAGGCGGGGTCGCACGCGTTCGACTACGGGAACAACTTCCGGACGCAGGCGCGCGACGCCGGGGTCGAGCGGGCCTTCGATATTCCGGGGTACGTGCCGAAGTACATCCGCCCGCTGTTCGCGGTCGGGAGCGGTCCGTTCCGCTGGCTCGCCCTGGGGGGCGACCCCGAGGACATTCGGAGGATCGACCGGCTGATCCTCGACGAGTTCTCCGACGACGCGCATCTCTGCCGCTGGATCCGCGTCGCCGGGGAGAAGGTGAGGTTCCAGGGCCTTCCGGCCCGCATCTGCTACATGGGCTATGGGCAGCGCGAGAAGTTCGGGCACCTCGTGAACCGGCTCGTCCACGATGGGGAGGTCGCCGCGCCCATCGCGATCGGGCGCGACCACCACGACTCGGGCAGCGTGGCGAGCCCGTTCCGGGAGACCGAGGCGATGCGGGACGGTTCGGACGCGATCGCCGACTGGCCCATTCTCAACGCCCTGCTCAACGTCGCGAGCGGGGCCACCTGGGTCTCGGTCCACCACGGCGGGGGGGTCGGGATCGGGAACTCGATCCATGCGGGCCTCGTGATCGTCGCCGACGGGACCGAGTCCGCCGACCGGCGGATCGGCCGCGCGCTGCACAATGACCCGGGGCTCGGGGTCGCCCGGCATGCGGACGCGGGCTACCCGGAGTCGATCGCCCTCGCCGCCACCGCCCGGTTCCGGGTCCCCGGTCTCGATCGGCCGCCCTGACGGCGCCGGTTGCGACGCTGTAACATGCCGTCCAGCGAGGCAAGGGCTCGGTCGCACCTGCCCTTATGCCCCCCCTTCGGAAGTCGGGGACCAGACGGGCAGGACCCGTCGGACGGAAACCATGAGAGAGAGCAAAGCGAGAACAAATAGGGCGAGGGCCGTCGGCCTCCTCGCGGCGCTGGGCGTCGCGATGGTCGTGGCCTTCGCGGTGGTTCCGACCCTCTCGGGAGTGGCGAGCGCCGCTCCCGCAGTGGCGCCGGCATCCACCGCCTCGGAGCAGTGGGCATACGGCGGTGAGGGCTGGTCGAACTCGACGTATCATTTCGGCAACACATCGTACAGCTGGAACGCGTCGTTCGGATGGACCGTGATCTTCTCGGTCACGAACGAGACCCCAGCGGGGACGTACCTCGTTGAGGAACAGCGCACGGTGGGTGCGACGATCACCGCCGCGTACTCCGGCCCGAGGGGCTCGGCGAACTACTACTACCACGCGGACGAGCAGGACCTCGCCTTCGCGACCCTGACGAACGCGTCGGTGGTCTACGTGAACGGCCAGGCGGTACCCGCCCTCGGCCTGGAGAACGAGTCGGAGTCGACCACGAGCGCGCTCGCGCAGTCGATCTCGGTCACCTTCGGCAACGCCACGCGGAGCGCTTCGCTCTACGTGAACGGCACCGAAGCGGGCGGGGTCAGCTTCGCGCCGTCCCTCGGGCTCATCCCGCTCAACCTGAGCGGCGTGAACCAGTGGAACTCGAGCGCGACCGCGACCGGCTCGGCGTTCTGGAACGTCTCGTACACCGCGACGGAGCAGGGCTACAACGGCACGACGGGCACGCGCTCGGGCGACTTCGCCGGTAACTGGACCCGCTCGGGCTTGGAGACCGTGAACGGCTTCAAGTTCCAGGCGGTGCCGGTCTTCACCGACCACAAGACCCGCGTGGGCGTCCAGCTCGTGGTCCAGGGTCCGTTCGACATCTACGATGGCTTCGTGCTGGTGCCCCACGCGTTCGATCCGTTCGGCGCGTCGGCCCAGCCGTACGCCTCGATGTCGTTCGGCTCGGCCTCGATCAACTCGGCGGAGACGCTGTACCTGAGCTCGGGCCGGGACGGCCTGGCGGTGACGGCGGCTCAGACGAGCTTCGGGGCGGTCGACTCGGGCATCGGTGCCCTCACGACCCCGACGAGCTCGGCGTCGCCGGCGGCCTCGAGCGACCCCGGCGCGACGGTCACCGGCCAGCCGATGTCCGTTTCGGCGGCCCAGGCCGAGGCGAACTGCCTCACGACCGGTTGCGCGGCCCCCGCGGCGGGCGTCAGTGGCCTGCTGCTGGTCGCGGTGATCGGCCTGGTCGTGGTCGCGATCGTGGGCGCGGTCGGTGTGATCGCGTGGCGTTCGTATGCCCAGCGCCGGTCCCCGAAGGGACCCGCGGGCGGCTACGGTGAGACCGGGACGAACGGCGTTCCCCCCGCCGGTGCGGTCCAGGGCTCCGGGCCGACCCCGAGCGCCCCGACGAGCGGACCTCAGCCCCCTGAGGATCCGAGCGGGCCGCGCTAGGCGAGAGCCCCCCAGCGGGCCCCTTCGGGGGCCCGCTCCAACCCTTTCCTTCCCTTTTTTCTACGATCGAGGACCCGCCGCGAGCCGGCGCTCGACCATCGCGAGGACGGCCCGGTCGCTGTCGTACGCGACACGACGCTGCGCGGTCGCCAGGTCGACCCAGTCGGCGCGATCGAAGATCGGCTCGAGGGTCAGCGCCCGCTCGCTCGTGGTGCCGAGATAGAAGACGGTCGTCTTGTGCACGTTGACCTCGCGATGGGGAAGGAAGAACCGGTACGACACCTCGCCGAGCTCGTCCTCGAGCCGGACGTTCGAGAGGCCCGTCTCCTCCTGGATCTCGCGGAGGGCGGCCTGGGCGAGGGACTCCCCCGGATCGACGTGCCCCTTCGGGAAACACCACCGGTCCTCCTCCCGCTCGTGGAGCACGAGCACCGACTTGTGGGTAGGGTCCGTCACGACCGCCCCGGCGGCGAGCTCCGGAACGATGGGGGCGTCGGGACGGAAC
>JASHYV010000176.1 GCA_030064695.1 Thermoplasmata archaeon | reverse complement strand
AACACGCTCCTCTACATCGGCCGGGGATTCCGGTCCGTCTAGCCGGCGCGCCCCGACGGCTTTAATCCGCGGACCCCTGCCGTCCGCCGCGCCAAGGTGGCAGAATGGTTAATGCGACGGACTGCAGATCCGTTTCCTGGGGGTTCGATTCCCTCCCTTGGCTCTCCCGCTCCCCGGGTCCCGCCTCGGGACCGGGGGGCTGCCGTGCCGCGGGGTTTATCTCGCGAGCCGTCTGAGGCCGAGGAGAGCCGACGCCCGGCCCGGGGTCGGCCCGACGTACGATGAGCGAGAGCGTCCGACCGTTCGTGTCGCGATCGGTGCGGACCGGCGGGGCGATGATCGGCCTCGGCGCCTTCCAGTTCGTCGTCGTGATGATCGTGATCCAGCTTCGCTGGCCCGGCTACTCGGACCTCACGAACTACATCAGCGACCTCGGCAACACGGCGATCTCGCCGCTCCCGTGGCTGTTCAACGCGTCGATCATCCTCTTCGGGATCCTCGCGTTCGTCGGGGTCCTCGCCGCGTGGAGCGGCTTTCCGCCCGGGGCTCCCCGGCTGTTCGGGCTGGGGCTCTTGCTGATCGCCAGCCTCGCGGCGATCGCCGTCGGATGCTTCCCCGAGAACGTGAACCCCCCGGTGCACGACCTGAGCTCGCTCGTGGTCTTCGCGGGCGGCGGGGTCGGCCTCGTGATCCTCGGCTGGGGGATGCGCCCGGGGACGTCGTGGTCCCATCTGCGGGGGCTCTCGATCGCCCTGGGCGCGATCACGCTCGCCGCGCTCGCGTACTACGCCCCGACCCAGACGCTGGGCACGACGTTCGATCCCGGGCTCTTCGAGCGGATCATCGTCGCGCCGATCATCCTCTGGGCCATCGTAACGGCGATCCACCTGGGTCGCCTCCCGGTCCGGCCCCGGGTCTCCTTGCCCGGGCCGGCCTAGCGGGGCCGAGCCGGCGCTACTCGGAACCCGCCGGGGGCCGGACCACCAGCACCGACGCGTTCGCGTGGTGCAAGATCCCGTCCGACACGCTGCCGAGCAGGAACCGCCCCGCGGTGCCGAGGCCCCGCGTGCCGACCACGATGAGATCCGGATGCGTGCGCTTCGCGTATCCGACGATCTCGTCGACCGGCTCGCCCTGAAGGAGCTCGATCGAGACGTTCTTCACCCCGGCCTTCTCGAGTTCCGCCTTCGCGGCGGCCAGCGCCGCGCGGGCCTGGTCGAGGAGCTCGGCCAGGTTCACGCCCACCGGCTGAACGAAGCCCAGCCCCGCCGTGACGGGGATCGCCGAGACCAGCGTCACGCGCGCCCCGGTCGCCTTCGAGATCGTGCCGGCTTGCTCGAGCGCCGGACCGCTCACTGCCGTGCCGTCGTACGCCACCAGAATGGAATGGAGCGCCATCGCCGCGTTGGAGCCGGGCGGCGTTCTTAGCGGTTGGGGGACCCGTCGGCGTCCGCCAAGCCTAAGGGGGCTCGGTCCACCCCGAACCGATGGCGACGGCGGCGTCGGACCCGCTGATCATCCTGGGCGCCGGCTACGCCGGTCTCACGATCGCCCAGGAGGTCCACCACCGGAGCCGCGGGAAGATCCCGATCGTCCTCGTCGACCGGAGCCCCGCGCACGTGCTGCGGACGGAGCTCTACCAGATCGGCGAGATCGCTTCCGCACCGGACACCGCGCGCTGGACCGTGCCGCTCGCCGACCTCTTCGAGCACACTTCGGTGCGCACCGTCCAGGCGACGATCCAGGGCATCGATCTCCCAGGACGGACGGTCACGCTCGACTCCGGCCCGATCCGCTACCGGGCCCTGGCAATCTGCCTCGGCAGCGTCGCGGCCTACTATGGGGTGCCCGGGGCCGCGGAGTTCACGCACCAGATCTACCGCCTCTCCGGTGCCCAACGGCTCGCCGCCGCGCTCCGGGAGATGGAGACCGCGAGCGCCCGTCTCCCGGGCGAGCGACGGCCCCGGCTCGTGGTCGTCGGCGGTGGCACCACCGGTGTCGAGCTCGCGGCGGAGGTTGCGACGACCGACTGGTCCGCGATCACCGGCCCCGGGACCCGTCCGCCGGACGTCGTCCTCCTCACTGGATCGCTCCCGTTCCTCGCCGGTCTGCCGGGCCCGGTCGTGGAGCGCGCCGCCCGCATCCTGCGACGCTCGGGGGTCGCTATCGTCCCCGGGCTCAACGTGACCCGCGTCGAGCCCGGACGGGTCTCGATCGAGGACGGATCGGTGTTCGCCTGCGACGTGGCGGTCTGGTGCGCCGGCCTCGAGGCCCCTCCGGTCGTGAAGGCGCTCCCGGTCCCGCACGGGAGGGCGGGGCGGCTGGCGGTCGAGCCCACCCTGATGGTGCCCGGCCATCCCGGCGTCGTGGGCGTGGGCGATGTGATCGAGGTGAAGGACCCGACGACGGGCGCCGTCGTGCCCGGGACGGCCCAGGCGGCGCTCGCCGAGGCGAGGGTGGCCGCCCGCAACCTGGTTGCCGCGTGGAACGACCGGCCGCTCGTCCCGTTCTCGTACCGGGAGCGAGGCGTGCTGGTGGCGCTGGGGCTAGGCGAAGGAGCGGGCACGGTCCGGCATCTCACGGTCTGGGGCAGCCCGGCGTCGATCCTGAAGCGCCTCGTCCAGCGCGACTACGCCCGCTCCGTGGAGCACGGGAGCCCGCCCTCGCTCATCTGAGACCCGGTTCGGATTATCTAGACGAGGACCCTCCGGCTGCCGCATGAAGGCGCTGGTGCTGATCGGAGGGTTCGGCACCCGCCTGCGCCCGATCACGTACACCGTTCCGAAGCAGCTCATCCCGCTCGCCGGCCAGCCGATGCTCTACCACGTGCTCGACCTCTTGCCCGACGACGTCGAGGAGGTCGTGCTCGCGACGGGCTACAAGTCCGAGCTGATCGAGGCGTACGTGAGGGCGCACCCCACGCGGTGGCCGGTGCGCACGGTGCCCGAGCGGGAGCCGCTCGGCACCGGCGGCGGCATGAAGAACGCGGGCGACGGCATGTCGGACCCGTTCTTCCTCCTCAACTCGGACGTGATCGCGAAGGCGGACCTCGCGGCCCTGCGCGCGACGCACGAGAGGACCGGTGGGATCGGCGCGATGGCGCTCGCGGAGGTGGAGGACGTCCGCCCGTACGGCGTGGCGGCGCTCGGCGACGGGGACCGGATCACCCGGTTCGTCGAGAAGCCGGAGCCGAAGGACGCGCCGTCCCACTGGATTAACGCCGGCCTCGCCGTCTGGCGACGGGCGGTGCTGGACCGGATCCCCGCGGGTCGCGCGCTGAGCTTCGAGCAGGAGATCGTGCCGGGCCTGCTCGCCGACGGGGTCTACGGGTTCCGGCTCCCGAGCTACTGGGACGACGCCGGCGCCCCCGACCGGCTGCTGAACGCGCAGCGCCTGCTCTTCGCCGACCGGCGCGGAGGGAAGGGCGCGCTGCCCCCGGGCGCCCTCGGGACGGGGCCGGTCGCGACGATGGAAGGGGCGCGCGCCCGGGGCGCGACCTTCGGCCCCAACGTGACGCTGGGGCCGCACGTCGAGGTGGCGGCCGGAGCGCACATCGAGAACTCGATCCTGATGGACCGCGTCCGGGTCGGCGCCGAGGCGACCGTGATCGGGTCGATCCTGGGCCCCGGCGTCACGGTCGCCCCCGGCCACCGCATCGCGCAGCAGGTGCTCGGCGAGAACGCCGAGGCCTGACCGGTCAGAACGCCGGGCCGGTCACGACGACCTTGACCGCCTGGTCCGGGCGTCCGGCGAGGTCGAAGGCCTCGCGGACCTGCGCGAGCGGGAACCGGTGCGTCACCAGGTCCTCGAGCGGGAGCTGCCCCGCCGCGACGAGCCGGTGCACCTCCGCGATGTCGGCCTCGGTGGTCGCGTACGAGGGAACGAGGCGGACCCCGCGCAGGTAGAGGTCCTGCAGGTCGGCGTCGAGCCGGCTCCCCGGCTCGGGCAGGCCGAAGAGGTTCACCGTTCCGCCCCTTCGGACCAGGGTCGTCGCGTCGCGGATCACGCTCGGATGGCCGGTCGCGACGACCGCGAGGTCGACCCCCTGCCCGTGGGTGCCCGCATCGACGGCCGAGCGCATCGCGCCGGCCTCGCGGGGATCGACCGTGAGGTCGATGCCGCCCCGCTCCGCCGCCGCGCGCCGGAGCGGCGCGACCTCGGAGCCGCCGACCCATCCGGCCCCCAGCGCGCGGGCCAGCCGCGCGTAGAGGAGTCCCACGGGCCCGAGCCCGAGGACGAAGACCGACGCGTCCGGAGGGAGCGCGAGGCGTCGGAGGGCCGTGAGCGCGCAGCCGGCGGGCTCGAGCAGCGCCCCGACGCTCCACGAGACGGCGGGGTCGAGCCGGAGCACCGCGCCCCGGCTGACGTTCTCGACGGGTACGCGGAACGTCTCCGCGAAGCCGCCGGGGTCGAGGTTCGTGGTGGAGTACGTGGGACAGAAGGTGTAGTCGCCGCGCGCGCAGACCTCGCAGGCGTAGCAGGGCACGTGATGGTGGACGAAGACCCGGTCGCCGACGGCGTACTCCTCCACGTCCGCGCCGAGCGCTGCGACGCGCCCGACGGGCTCGTGGCCGATCCGCCCCGCCGTCTGGTAGCGTCCCCGAAGCTTCTCCAGATCGGTGCCGCAGACCCCGCAGGCCGCCAGCTCGACCGTGAGCTCTCCGGTGCCGGGCTCCGGCGCGGGCCGGTCGTCGAGCGCGATCCCGCCGGCGCCGTCGAGCCTCGCGAACTTCATGACCGGGCGCGCGCGGCGCCGATCGCGGCGTCGAGGATCTCGATCGCCTCGTCGATCTCCTGGGACCGGACGATGAGCGGCGGGATGTACCGGAGCGTCGACCGCCCGCACGGCAGGAGGATGAGGCCCCGCCGATACGCCTCCTCGAGGACGAAGTCGCGGAAGCGGACCGCCGGTTCCTTGGACCGCCGGTCGGTGACGAACTCCGTCGCCGTCATGAGGCCGATCCCGCGCACGTCGCCGATCTCCTCGTGCTTCGTCGCGAGCTCGCGGAGCCGCCCTAGGAGGTAGTCGCCCTGCGTCCGGGCGTTCTCGAGGAGGTGCTCCTTCTCGATCACGTCAAGCGTGGCCATCGACGCCGCCACGGCGGTCAGGTTGCCCCCGAAGGTGTTCGAGTGGGCCCCGTTCTGGGTGAAGTCGAGCGAGGCCCGGAACGCGACCGCGCCCATCGGGAGGCCTCCGCCGATCGCCTTCGCCATCGTGACGATGTCCGGCACCACGCCGTGGTGCTCGATCGCGAACCAGCGCCCGGTCCGGCCGATCCCGGCCTGGACCTCGTCGTCGATGAACAGGATCCCGTGCTCGTCCAGGATGCCCTTCACCGTCTTGTGCCAGCCGGCGGGCGGAACGATGTACCCGCCTTCGCCCATCACCGGCTCGGCGATCATCGCCGCCACGTCGTCGGGCGGGATCGAGGTCTGGAAGTACAGCTCCTTCAGGATCTTGGCGCAGTACAGGTCGCAGCTCGGGTACTCGAGCTTGTACGGGCAGCGGTAGCAGTACGGCGGCGGGATGTGGTGCCCGCCGTTCACATAGGGACCGTAGCGCGCCCGCTGGACGATCTTCGAGGTGGTCATCGAGAGCGCGCCCATCGTGCGGCCGTGGAAGGCGCCGAGCAGTCCGATCGTGATCGGCCGCTGGCGGTTCCACCGGGCGAGCTTCATCGCCGCCTCGGCGCTCTCCGTGCCGCTGTTGGTGAAGAAGACCTTCTTCGGGAACTCGCCGGGCACGAGGTG
>JASHYV010000175.1 GCA_030064695.1 Thermoplasmata archaeon | reverse complement strand
AGGTTGACCTGCTGGAAGTCCAGCAGCGTCGGCTGCGGCGAGCAGCCGTCGGCCACGGTGCACGCCGGCGCGCCGGGCGCCGGGTGCGCGATGTCGAGCACGAGGAGCGCGACCACCGCGATCGAGAGGATCGCGATCACCACGCCGCCGGTCGTCGAGAGTCCGCTACCGCTCATCGGGGCCTCCGGGATTTGGCCACATGCGGGTGATGAATCCTCGGCCGCTAATAAACGTGACTCTGTGAACATTATCGGCTTTGAGTTCACAACGTGAATTCTGGTCGGAACGTCGATCGCGCCGCGTCCACCGCCGAGGGTGGGTCGTTCGACGCGCCCGGGACCGGGCGGGGCCGGACCGCTCGGGTCGACCGTAGCGCCCCCGCGTGACGCATTCACATAGTGAACGGAATGTGTCGCGGTTTCACGGACAAAACGGTTAAATCGGCCCGTGCTACATCCCCTCCGAACTCCGATGAGCGACTTCGCGCTGTTCATGGCGCTGACCGCCGCGATGGGCCTCTCGATCTTTCTGTCGCTGCCGGTCGTCTACAGCCGGCGGGCGCAGGGCCGGTGGGCCGTGGCCCTCAACGCCGTGGCGATCGGGATCCTGGTCTTCCTGCTCGCCGACGTCTTCTCGGACGTCTCGACGATCCTCTACCCCGGCGGCAGCTACGTCGCCTCCGTCAGCTACTCCGTCGCGTTCGGTGCGGCGTTCCTCATCGCCTTCCTGGGCCTGTACGCGGTCGACAACCTGCCGCGGGGCCGGCCCCGCGGCGCGGGTGCGGCGGTCCCGTCGAGCGGTACGGATAAGCCGGTCGTCCCCGAGTTGGACACGGGGGTGCGGACGACCGCGCTGATCATCGCGCTCGGCATCGGCCTTCAGAATCTCACCGAGGGCCTGGTCTTCGGCGGCAACTGGACTGCGGGCAACATCGGGATCCTCGCCGTGGTCTTCGTCGGGTTCTTCCTTCAGAACGTGACCGAGGGCTTTCCCATCGCGTCCCCCTTCCTGGGCACGAGCGCCTACCGCGGGATCGGTCTCATGGTGGCGCTCTTCCTGGTCGGCGGCGTCCCGACCCTCCTCGGGGGCGCGATCGGTTACTACTGGAGCAACTCCATGTTCCTGGTGATCTTTGACGCGCTCGCCATCGGCGCGATCGCCTATGTGATCCTGCCGATGCTGCGGGTCGCCTTCCGTCCGCTCGAGACGAGGGAGCTCTCGGTGCGGCGGAACCAGCTCGTCTACCTGGGCGTGATGCTCGGCTTCGTCCTCGGCTTCGCCGTCAACGCCGTCTGAGCGGGGCCGTGCGCGCGCGCTCGCGGCCGGCGCACCGGGCTTCAGCGCTGGGCCTCCCGAAGAGTCCATATGTAGGGGACCCGAGTGGGGCCGGGTCCATGCCGGACGGGAGCCCGTCACCGATCGTCTCCGTGCAGGTCATGCAGGCGCTCGTCGCCCGCGAGCTGGTGCAGGGCTTCGGTCTCTCGGAACGGGAAGCGGCGATGCTCCTCGGCATCGTGCCCTCCTCGGTCTCCCAGTACCTCTCGGGAAAGCGGCTCGGACCGGTCCTCTCGTCCTATCTCGGCGACGAGGAGGCGCGTCGGATCGCCCGACGCACCGCCCAGGAACTGATGGCCGGCGGCGCGGGGTCCCGCATCGTGCTCGAGGCGGCAATCCAGTTCGGCGAGCGGGGCGCGGCGGGGGCGCCCGGGGTCCGGCGGAAGGCGAAGGACGGGCTGGATCCCGCAGTGCGGCGGGACCTGCCTCGATGGCTGCGCAACCGGATTGCCGGGGAGCAGAGCGCGGTGGCCGAGTGCATGCGCCTCGCTCAGCGCTCCCGGGACGAACTCACGCGAGCGCTCTTTCGGCAGATCGCCTCGGACAGCCTGCGTCACGCCGAGATCGTCGCCTCGCTCGCCTCCTACCTCGACCGCGGCGTCGCCTCGAGTTCCCCGACCGGGATCTCCCGCGCCGACGTGGAGCACCTGATTCAGCGCGAGCATGAGGCCGAGGCGACGAGCGAGATCGACCTGGGACCGCACCTCGGCGGCATGATGCGTGTGCTCTGGGAGAGCATGGAGTCGGACGAGCACAAGCACGAGCGGCTCCTGCAGCTGCTGCTCGAGGCGGGCCTCGCGGGGGGTCGGAGCCGGCCGAAGACGCCCAAGAAGACGGGCTGACGCACGTCGGTCGCCGTCGGGGCCGTTCGCCTTAATAGAGCGCCCGCCTCGGCGCGCGGAGGATCTGCATGGTCAAGCTCGCGGAGTGGCGCGGCAAGGAGCTCTTCCGAAGGTACAACATGCCGCTGCCGCGCGGGTCGGTGGCGCGGAGCGCGGACGAGGCCGAACGCCTCGTGCGGGCCGGTACGGTCCCGCTGCCCTGCGTCGTGAAGGCCCAGGTGCTCGCCGGGGGCCGTGGCAAGGGCGGCGCGGTCAAGTTTGCGAACACACCCGAGGAGGCCCGGGCCGCGGCGGCCTCGATTCTCGGTCTCGAGTTCAAGGGCGAGGTCGTGAAGGAGCTGCTCCTGGAAGAGAAGCTCGCGATCGCCCAGGAGTGCTACCTCTCGATCACGCTGGACCGAAGCCTGCGACTGCCGATTCTGATCGCGAGCGCCCAGGGCGGCGTGGAGATCGAGTCGGTCGACGACACCGCGATCCTCCGCGTGCCGGTCCACCCGTTCCCGGGACTCGCCGCCTACGAGAAGCGCCGGGTCGCCGCGACGCTGGGGCTCTCCGGGGCCGTCGCGCAATCGCTCGACCGGCTGCTCGACGCGCTCTGGAGGGCCTGGGTCGCCGAGGACGCCGAGCTCGTCGAGATCAATCCGCTCGCGCGGGTCGGCGACGGGGTGGTCGCGCTGGACGCGAAGGTCATCATCGAGGACGACGCCGCCTTCCGGCATCCGGAGTACTCCGAGATCCGGGACGACCGGAC
>JASHYV010000174.1 GCA_030064695.1 Thermoplasmata archaeon | reverse complement strand
GTCGCGCGGGAAGTGCCCCGCGCGCGGGCGCGCGTCGAGCGGACGGCGCCGGACCGGCTGCGGATCGCGATCGAGGCCCGCGACGCCGGCGGCGTTCGCGCGGCGCTGAACACGTACCTGGGATGGGTCCAGCTGTCGGTCGCCGCGCTGCGCGCGGGCGCGACGCCGCCGCCGCGGGCGGCGTAGGAGAAGCGCTTATCTCTCGGTCCGGGTCAGGCGGGCGTGGCGCTCCCGGCGAAGCTCCAGAACGACATCAAGCAGTTCCAGCGGCTCCAGCAGGAGCTCGGCGGCACCCAACAGCAGCGGCTCCAGATGGACCTGAAGCTCCGGGAGGTCTCCCACACGCTCGAGGAGCTGAAGACGCTCCCCGAGGACGCGGTCCTCTACCGCCCGATCGGCGGGCTGCTCGTGAAGGCGAAGAGCCGGAAGGAGGTCGAGGACCTCCTGACCGAGGAGAAGGAGACGCTCGAGGTGCGCGTGAAGGCGATCGAGCGCCAGGAGAACCACTTGAAGGAGCGGTACACGACGATGCAGCAGGAGCTCACCACCGCGCTCCAGGCGGCCGGCGTGCAACCGGCCGAGGGTGGCTCCGAGCCGGACGTGTCCTAGCGCCTCAGGCGTTCCGTCGCACGAGCCGGTCCGCGATCTCCCGCACCAGCGGTTTCGCCGACGCGCGTACCTGGCGACTGCGCGTGAGGCGGCCCAGGGCGCGGCTCGTGAGCTCCGAGATCCGCCGTTCGGAGTACTCGAGGCTCCCGGTGGATCGGATGACCTCGCGGGCTCGCTCCACATCCTCCGGGGCGGCGGTCGGGTTCCCGAGCACTCGCGCTAGCCGGCTGCGGTCCCCCTCAGTGCCGTCGGCCCAGGCCCGGACGACGAGCAACGTCCGCTTCCCCTCGACCAAGTCGTTCGAGCTCTTCCCGGATTGATCGGCGTCGAACCCGGCGCCCAGGACGTCGTCCCGGAGCTGGAACGCGACCCCAAGGTCCGTGCCGATCGTGCCGAGATCGCTCAACGAGGCCGGGCTCCGGCCCGCCAGCAGGCCCCCGATCGCGAGCGGCGAGACGACCGTGTAGATCGCCGACTTGAGCCGGTGCACGTCGAGGACGTCGCGCTCGGACACCTTCCCGACCTCGAGCGTTCCGTTGCGGATGTCGAGGAGTTGCCCGTAGGCGGTGAGCCGGGTCATCCGGACGTACTCGGCCAGCGCGGCGAGACGGGCGGCCGCCGGGACCGCAGTGCCCAGGATCGACTCGACGGTGAACGGCTCCTCCAGGTCTCCCACGGTGATCCCGATGCCCGTCCCGTAGTCGTCGCTCGAGCCGAGGAGGCCCTCCGACCGGTGGGCCGCGGCTTGCATCCGGTGCACGGTGGGTCCGCCCCGTCGCTGTTCGGAGTGATCGATGATGTCGTCGTGGATCAGCATCCAGCTCTGGAAGTGCTCCAGGCCGGCGGCCGCGGGGAGGACCGGCTCGGGGCTCCGGCCCGTGGCGATGTGGTACCCGCCCAAGACGAGGATGGCTCGGAACCGCTTGCCGCCGCGGAGGGAGAACTCCTCGTTGACGTCGAGGTAGCCGCGCACCGACTCGGGCGCGCTCCGCCGCTCCCGCCGGTAGGAGGCGCGGAGCTCCCGCTCAACCTTGGGAACGTACCGGCCCAGGGCGGCGAGGTCCACGGCAGCTTCGACTCGCGCCCAGCATATTTAACGGGGCGGAGACTGGCCCCGTCAATGGCCTCGGCGCCGTTCGTGGAGTTGTCGAGCTCGATCGTCCGGGCGATGGGCCAGAAGCTCGACGCGGCGAAGCCGACGGCGGAGGGTCTGCTCCTGCGCACGAGCGACGGGTTCCTCTACGCGTTCCTCGAAGATCCGTCCCAGATCTCGCTCGCCGACATCGGCCGGCTGATCGGCGCGGAGAAGGAGCTCCCTCAGCACCTGGTCGTCCTCACGCCCGGGCGTCTGCCGCTCGCCCTCGGAGAAGAAGTCGTCAAGGGCGGCGGGACTCTGGTCGAAGGCTCCCGGTTCACCGAGCTCGCCCGCCAGCTCGATCTCGAGACGCTGCTCGGGGAAGGACCCCGGGCGTCGGCCCGCCCTGCGAAGCGGCTGTTGCCGAGCGCCCAGCAGCTCGACGGGATCATGCAGCGAGCGAACACCTGGCTCGGCTGGGGCGTCCCGGCGCTCGCGTTGCGCTTCTACCGACAGGCCTCGGACCTCAAGCCCGGGTTCCTGCCCGCCCGGATCGGGATCGGGCGCGCGTTGCTGGCGCTTGGTCTCACGGCCGATGCCCAACGAGCCTTCGACGACGTCCTCGTGCTTCGACCGAACGATCTCGAGGCCCGGATGGGCAAGGCGGCGGTCCTGGGAGCGCTCCAGAAGCCCGAGGAAGAGGTTGCGCTCTACCGCTCGCTGCTCGACGAGGACGACGCTCGGACGGAAGTACGCGCCCACCTCATCGCGGCCCTCATTGACCTCAAGGACTGGGATCCGGCTCGGGTCGAGATCGAGGCGATGCTGAACCGCACACCCGAGGACCCGTCGCTACGGTTCCTCCATGCGGTCGCGCTGGAGTCCACCGGACGCAAGTCGGTGGGCCAGGCCGAGCGACGCGAGGCCCGGAAGCTGGGCCTTACCTACGAGCGCGAGGCCGCGCTGTGCCAGCACCTTGGGCTTCCCGCCCCTCCCCCACCTCCGCCGGAGACTCCGGCGCCCCCGGTCGCCGCGGTGAAGCGGCCCCCCGCCGCACGGCCGGTTCGGAAGACGGTCCCACGACGCGCGCCCGCGGCGTCGAAGAAGGCACCTTCCAAACCCCGGCGCGCGGCGGGACGCAAACCTAAGTAGCCTCCCCGCGAGTGAAACCGCATGCCCGCGCGACGGGTCGTTTCGGTCCTTCCGAGCGCTACCGAGATCGTCTGCGCGCTCGGACATCGCGCGGACCTGATCGGACGCAGCGAGGAGTGCGATTTCCCGCCCGACGTGCAGAGCCTGCCGGCGGTGATGCGGCCCCGTGCCTGGGACTCCGACCGGCCGTCGGGCGAGATCGACCAGCGCGTTCAGGCCACTCGAGGGGACAACCAGAGCCTCTACGAGCTCGACGTTCCGTTGCTGCAGCGGCTGCAGCCCGACGTCCTGCTGACGCAGGATCTCTGTGGCGTCTGCTCCGTGACCGAAGCAGAGGTCCGAGACGCCTGCACTATCGCTGGGGTCGCCCCCGAGGTCGTTTCCGTCTCCCCTCGCGCACTCTCGGAGGTGTGGGACTCGGTGGACACGATCGGCCGCGCCATCGGTGCCGGGACGGAGGCGAAGCATCTCGCCGCAGAACTTCGACGGCGATCTCACGCGGGACCGGTCTCGTCCTCGGCGCCTCGAGTTGCGGTCGTCGAGTGGCTCGACCCCCCGATCCTGGCCGGTCTCTGGGCCCCGGATCAGATCGAG
>JASHYV010000173.1 GCA_030064695.1 Thermoplasmata archaeon | reverse complement strand
TGTACCTGCTGAACGAGAACGGCACGGGCGTGGGGTCCTGGTCGGTGCACGGCAGCTTCCACTACAGCGCTCCGATCCTCTAGGGGCCCGCTCGGGGCCCCAAGCTTGAAGGGTCGCGGCGGGTCACGTCGCCCGGAGGAGGCGTGGAGCCCCGAGGGAGTCGAGTGGCCCCGGGGTCGCCGGGGATGCCGCCCCGGTGGTCGCACAGCAACAAGGACGGGGTCGGCACCGCGTACTCCGCCGATTCCCGGCTCTGGTACACGATCTGGCGGGGGATCATCACCGAGGTCTACTATCCCTGGATCGATCGACCGCAGCTGAGGGACCTCGAGCTCCTTTTCACCGACGGCGAGACCTTCTTCCACGAGGAAAAGCGCCACCTCCGTTCGGCCGTCGAGCGACCGCAGGAGCACGGACTCGGCTACCGGGTCCGGAGCGAGGCGCCGGACGGGCGGTACCGGCTGGTGAAGGACGTGCTGGCCGACCCCCATCTTCCCTGCCTCCTGATCCGCGTGCGCGTGGAGATCGTCGACCCGAACCTCCAGGGCCGGTTGCGCGTCTTCGTGCTCGCCGCGCCCCACCTGAAGGTCAGCGGCTGGGAGAACTCGGCCACGGTCTACCGGGTGCTCGACCAGCCGATCCTGGCCGCCGAGAAGCCGGCGGTCGCGGTGGCGCTCGCGGCCTCACGACCGTTCTCGCGCGCCAGCGTCGGGTACGTGGGCGCCAGCGACGGGTGGACCCAGCTCAACGCCCACCGGGCCCTCACCGACGAGTACGATCTCGCGCCCAGCGGGAACGTCGCGCTGACGGGCGAGATTCCGCTCGACGGGAGCGGGGAGTTCACCCTCGGGCTCGCCTTCGGCGAGACGATCTCCTCCGCCGTCACCGCGCTCTTCCAGTCGCTGGGGACCCCGTTCGAGACCCACCACCGCCGGTTCATGGAGCAGTGGAACCGGACCGCGGCCCACGAGCTCGCCATCGCCGGACCGGCGCACGACGGCGGCCGGCTCTATCGGGCCAGTCGCGCGATCCTGCTCGCCCACGAGGACAAGGTGTTCCCGGGGGCGTTCATCGCCTCGCTCTCGATCCCCTGGGGCGCGAGCAAGGGCGACGAGGACCGGGGCGGCTACCATCTCGTCTGGGTCCGGGACATGGTCCAGACGGCCAGCGCGCTCCTGGCGTCCGGCAGCACGGAGGCACCCTTGCGCGCCCTCATCTACCTCGCCACCCGGCAGCAGGCCGACGGCGGCTTTCCCCAGAACTTCTGGGTCGACGGGGAGCCGTACTGGCGCGGGATCCAGCTCGACGAGGTGGCGTTCCCGCTCCTCCTCGCAGGCCGGCTCCGGGAGCACAACGCGCTGGCCCAGTTCGATCCGCTCCCGATGATGAAGGCGGCGACCCGGTACCTCATCGAGCACGGACCGGCCACGGAGCAGGACCGTTGGGAGGAGGTGAGCGGCTACTCGCCGTCGACGCTGGCGGTCTCGATCGTCGCCCTCACCGTCGCGGCCGATACCGCCGAGAGCCGGGGCCAGCACGAGGCGGCGCAGTTCATCCAAGAGTACGCCGACTACCTGGACCAGCACGTCGAGCGTTGGACCGTGACCGAGAACGGGACCCTCGTGCCCGGGATCCCGAGGCACTACGTGCGGATCCGACCCGAGCCCATCGACGCGATCGTCCCCAACGACGGGCCGGACCTGGGGATGGTCCGGCTCCCGAACCTGCCGCCGGACGAGCCGAGCGTCGTCCCGGCGTCGGAGGTGGTGGACGGAGGCTTCCTCGACCTCGTCCGGTTCGGGATCCGGTCCCCCGACGACCCGCTCGTGCTCGACTCGATCCGCGTCGTGGACCGGGTGCTCAAGGTCGACACGCCGTTCGGGCCCGTCTGGCGGCGGTACAACCACGACGGGTACGGGACCCGCGACGACGGAGGTCCGTATGCGGACTGGGGCCGGGGACGGGCCTGGCCGCTGCTCACCGGGGAGCGCGGCCACTACGAGCTGAACGCCGGCCGGGACCCCGGCCCGTACCTCCGGGCGATGGAGCGGTTCGCCACCCCGACCGGCCTCCTCCCCGAGCAGGTGTGGGACGAGCCGGACCGGCCGGCGCTGCACCTCGAGCGGGGCCGGCCGACCGAGTCGGCGGTGCCGCTGGTCTGGGCGCACGCGGAGTACGTGAAGCTCCTGAGGTCCGCGACCGACGGCCGCGTCTACGACATGCGTCCCGAGGTGGAGCGCCGGTACCGGCTCGGACACGGGACGCGTCGGCGGCTCGAGATCTGGAAGTTCACCCGTCAGGTGGCGTCGGTCGACGTGGGCGACGAGCTCCGCACGATCGCCACCGCGCCGTTCGTCCTGCACGCGAGCCCGGACGACTGGAAGACGGTGGTCGACCGGCCGTCGACCGCGACCTCCCTCGACCTCCACTTCGTGGACCTACCGCCCCTCACGCAGGAGGGGGACACCTGGCGCTTCACGTTCCGCTGGGTGCTCGACGACCGCTGGGAGGGCCGGGACTTCGCCGTGACGGCCCGGGCCCGGCCGCCGCCGGCTCACTCGACGCGCAGCCAGCGGCTCGAAACGAAGTAGCCGATCGCCAGCATCGCGCCGGCGAACAGCGCGAGGTAGCCCAGGTACGACCAGTCGGTGGCGGTGCCGAGGACGAAGCT
>JASHYV010000172.1 GCA_030064695.1 Thermoplasmata archaeon | reverse complement strand
CGGAAGCGGCGCAGGATCGACTGGGCCTTCCACAGCTCCCGCTTGTTCTTGAGGCCGTACTTCGTGAGCAGCTTGCGCTCCTCCTCCATCCGCCCGGCCTCCCACGGGTGCTTGGGGGTGTCGTAGCGGCGTCGGAGGAACTTCGGATCGCCCACGGCTCGTCTACTCCTTCTTGGCGGCCGCGGGCTTGGCCGCGGCCGGGGCCGGCGCCGCGGCAGCGGGCGCCTCCTCGGTCTTGCCGGCGGCCGCCGCGGCTTCCTTGGCGGCCTTCTTGATCACGCCGGCGGCCATGCCGGTCCGTCCGTTGGAGCGCGTCCGCTGGCCGCGGACCTTCTGGCCCCGCTCGTGGCGTACGCCCCGATAGCTGCGGACCATGCGCATGACGTTGACGTCGTCGCGTCGCCGGGTGTCGAGGTCGGGGCCGATCAGATGGAGCGACTCGCCGAGCACGGGCTCGGACCGGTGATCGACGATCCAGGACGGCACCTTCGTCGGGAGCGTTTGTAGGACTTGTTCGAGACCCTCGACCGTCGGCTCGGGGAGGTTGCCGATCCGCTCGTTGGCGGGCACCTCCGCGATCCGGCAGGCGATCTCGGCGATCCTCAGCCCGACCCCGCTCACGCCGGTGAGCGCGAGCGCGACGGGTCGCGTGCCGTCGAGGTCGGAGTTCGCGACGCGGACGATGTAGCGGAAGTTGGGGTTGTCGGGGACGAACTTGGGGGTCTTCGCCCCGGGGGCGCCGGCCTTCCCCTTGCCCTTGCCGCCCTCCTTGGGCTCCTTGCCCTCCTTCGTGTCCTTCGACTTGCCGGAGCGCTCCTTCTTGCCCGCCCGCTCGTCGCCGGCCTTCGGCCCGGCGTCCGCGTCGGGCGCGGCGGCAGCGGTCTCCGGCTCCTTCGTTTCCTTGGGCGCGATGGTCACTCCCCTGCGGGTGGAAGCCGACATCCGGGCCCCCCACCTGGCGGGAGGGGGCTCCGGGCGAGGGCGGGGCCGCGGAGCAGCCCCTCCCTTTTAAGCGCTTCGGGGAGAAACCGACCTTGCGGGCGTTCGCGGGATCTCGACCGGCTCCGGGCGGGCTTCGATCACCCGGTACCCCGACCCGCGGCCCAGTACCTCGACGGGGCCGCTCCACCGCTCGCCGAGCCACGTCTGGTAGTAGCGGATCCCCTGGCTGCCCTTGCCGACCAGCAGGAGCCGTCCGCCCGGGCGCAGGTGCGCCGGGGCCTCCTCGAGCAGTCGAAGGACGTGCGGGCGGCCGACCCGGTACGGCGGGTTCATCGCGATCACGTCGAACCGTTCGCCCGGGACCGGCTCGAAGAACGGTCCCACGCGCACCTCGGCGTTCCGGACCCGGTTGCGCTCGAGGTTCTCCCGCGCGAGCCGGGCCGCCCGCCGGTTCACCTCGGTCAGGATCACGTGGCCTGCGTGGGCGGCCTTCGCGGCAGCCACGCCGACCGCCCCCCAACCGCAGCCGAGGTCGAGCACCTGGTCAGCGGGGCGCAGCTCCAGGTTCTCGATGAGGAGCCCGGTGCCCGGGTCGAGCCCGCGGGAGCTGAAGACCCCCCGGTCCACGACGAAGGAGAGGAGTTCGCCCCGGTAGAGGAACCTCAGCTCGGCGCGGACCGAGCGCGACCGGGGCTGCTCCGCGAAGTACTGGTCCGGTTCGGCGGCGCCAGGGTCGGGCATGCTACGAGGAGCGCCGCCGGAAGATCGACTCGCGCTTCGGCGGGGCCTCGAGCCCCAGCGCCTCCCGCGCGAGGTCGCGCTCGCGACCGGAGAGCGAACGCGGGATCTCGACGTGCACGGTCACGAAGAGATCGCCTCGCGCCCCACCCCGGAACCGGGGGAACCCGTGGCCGCGCAGGCGGAACTGGGTCTCGGGCTGCGTCCCCGCCGGGATCTTGAGCTTCGCCTGCGCGTCGATCGTCGGCACGGTGACCTCGCCGCCCAGGAGCGCGACGCCGAGCGGGACCGTGATCTCGGAATACGCGTCGGGGCCGTCGCGCCGGAGGTGGTCGTTCGGCTCGAAGAGGACCTGGACGTACAGGTCGCCGCTGCGCGTCCCCGGCGCCCCCTCGGTGCCGTGCCCGGGGATGCGCAGCACCGCTCCCTCCTCGACGCCCGGGGGCACGGTCACCTCGAGTCGCTCGGTCGTCGTGAGGCGGCCCTGTCCGTGGCAGGTCGGGCACTTCTCCAGGATCAGCGTCCCGGTCCCGTGGCACCGGGGACATTGACCGATCGTCACGAGCTGCGTATAGCCCCGGTTCTGGACGCGACGCACCTGGCCCTCGCCGTGGCACTCGGGACAGGTCTCGAGCGCGGTACCATCCTTGGCGCCGGTGCCCTTGCAGTCGGGGCATCGCCTTGTGCGCGGCACCTCGATCGTGGGCTTCGCGCCGTGCACCGCCGCCGACAGCGGCAGCCGGACCGCCACCTCGACGTCCGCCCCGCGGACGGGCCCCGCCCGTCCGCCGAACGGCGAACCGAAGCCCATGCCGAAGAGCTGCTGGAAGATCGGCGACGAGCCGAAGAGGTCCTCGAGGTCGCCCGCGTGCGTGAAGTTCTGCCAGTTGAACCCGCCCGGGCCGAAGTCGGTCTCGACGCCCGAGAAGCCGAGCTGGTCGTACCGCTTGCGCTTCTCCGTATCGGCGAGGACCTCGTACGCCTCGCTGATCTCCTTGAACTTCTCCTCGGCCGCCTTCGGGTTCTCCTTCGTGACGTCGGGGTGGTACTGGCGGGCGAGCTTCCGGTAGGACGACTTGATCTCGTCCTCGGTCGCCGTCCTCGGGACGCCGAGGACCTCGTAGTAGTCGCGCTTCGCCAACCCGGTCGCCTCCCGTCTCGCCGGAACGCTCGCGTCTAGGACGGGCGCTATTTAGGGGCTCACGTGCGGGCGGCGCCCGGAACCCAGGTCACGCGCACGGGCACGCCGACCGCGAGCCCGGTGAGCTCCGACGCGCGTCCCCGAGCGATCGCGAGCTCGACGAGCCCGAAGGACGAGCCCAGGGCCCCGAGCTCGCCCGGCGGCAGGGATTCGTAGTGCGAGGCCCAGACCGCCCGCCGCGGTCGACCGATGCCCGGGACGAGGTCGAGCGAGGCGGTCCCCGCCGGCACCCACTCGGTCGGGATGTTGGTGACGACGTTGCCGAAGCGGTCCACGTGCCGGATCTCGCCGCGGGCTCCGTCGCGCGTGCGGACCGGGTGCGCGAGCCGGGCCGGCTTCATCCGGACCGGCGGTCCGAACTCCGAGGGCTTGCGGCCGCACGCCACGGCCCCCGCGGTCGGGGCGAAGACGTCGCGGCCGTCGAACGTCGCGCCGACCCGCGGCGCGGCCCGCAGCCGCTCGCGCAGGATGCGGTACGCCCGGGGGCTGCCGAGCCGGTCGGCGAGCGGGGAGAGCACGCCGTTGTCGGGCCCGACCAGCACCGAGCCGTCCTCGCAGGCGACCACGATCGGCCATCTCGAGCCCCCCACGCCGGGGTCGACGACGGCGACGTGGACGGTTCCGGCCGGGAACCCCTGGCCCATCGCCGAGAGGAGGAACGCCGCCTCGGGGATCGCGTGGGCCGGCAGGTCGTGGGTCAGGTCCACCACGTGGCCCGGCGGCACCCAGTGGGCGAGGACGGCCCGCATCTGGGCCGCGTACGCCCACCCGATGTCGCTCGAGAGGGTGATGAGCGGGATCGCCCGACGGGGGGCCACAGACCGGACGCGCGGCGCGCGCCTACGACTTCATGATCGCGACCAGGAAGATCCCGATCGCGACGAGGGCTCCGATCACGGCCGCGACGATCACCAGGAAGGCTTCCCAGATGAGCGCGCCCAACTGGCCCGAGGTGCCTCCGGCCAGCGTCCCCGTGTGGTAGAGGTAACCGGTGAGCACGCCGACCACGAGGCCGACGACCAGGAGCGCCACGCCGATCGTCCGGCTCTTTCCGCTCCCGAAATAGGCGGTGAAGACGCCCGCCAAGATCAGGAACAGTCCGAAGACGAGCAAGAGGATCGCCAGGAACTGCCAGCCGCCAATCGACACCGTGGTCGCGATCAGATCGAACATCGGGTACCTTTCAGAATTTGATTCCAGTGAGCGTCTTCGTGTCGATCACGCCGGGGACCGACCGGATCTTGTCGACCACGAGCTGGCCGAGCGCGTTGAAGTCCTCGGCCTCGACCTTCGCGATCAGGTCGTACTCGCCGAACAGCGGGTGTAGCTCGACGATCCCCTTCACGCGGAGCAACTCGGTGTAGACCTCGTGCTCCTTCGCGGGGGCCGTGCTGATCAGTACGAAGCCAATGGCCACGCCCTGCCACTCCTGTCGAGGGGGCTCCACCACGACCCGCGTAAATAAGCGTTGCCGAGCACGGGTTCCTCGGCGGCACGCCGGAGCCCGGCCCCGGACCCGCGCCGCCACTGCAGTCGCCCGGTATTAAGTAACGAGCGACTAGGCGCGGGACCGAGCGATGGCGGTCTCCCTCCACACGTGGCCGCGTCGGCTCCTCGCGCGGCCCTGGCTGCTCGTCTTCGTGCCGATCAACGCGGCGACCGCCGGCTTCGGCGTGGTGCTGCCGCTGCTGATCCTGATCCCGCTGCACGGCAACTGGGGCGACGTGGCCCTCGCGGCCACGCTGTTCAACGCCGCCGTGATCCTCTCGTCCGTCGCGTGGGGGCACTGGGCCGACCGGTTCCCCGCGCGACGCCTCTTCCTCGTGATCAACTACGGCGGGTACGCCGCGCTCTACGCGCTGCTGCCCCGTGTCGGGTCGCTCGACAGCCTGCTGGCGATCTACACCATGATCGGCCTCGTGGCGCCCGCGGGTACGAGCGCGTCGAGCCTGCTGATCCTCGAGAAGTTCAGCTCCGCGGAGCGCCCGAACGCCTACGCCTCGTTCCAGGAGATGAGCATGATCGGGTCGGTCCTGGGCCTCCTCGTGGGATACTTCTGGACCCTTGCGAACGATGCGCTGCTCTCGCTGCTCTACGTCCTCGCCGCCCTGGCGGCGGTCAGCGCGCTCGCGATCTGGTTCGCCGTCCGCGACCCGGGGCGGGTCGCCTCGAGCCGCGAGGTCGCGAAGCACCCGGACTCGCTCGCCGCGCGGATCCGGGTGAGCGCCGCCTTCCGCATCCCGATCCCCTTCTTCCCCCGGCGGCCCAAGGCCGCGCGCGGGGCGTTCGCCCGGTTCCGGCTCTGGGCGAAGGAGGAGCTCCACCACGAGCTCCCGCTGATCCTGGCCGCCGGCTTCCTGTTCAACCTCTCGGCGAACCTGTACAACATCTCGTACACCCCGTACCTCTACTCCGCCGGGCTCACGGCGTCCGCCATCTTCCTCGTGAATTTCGGCAACAACTTCGCGCAGACCCTGGTCTACCCGGTCACGGGCGGCCTCGCGAACCGCTTCGGCTCCGACCGCGTGGTGCGGGCGTCGACCTACTTCCGGAGCCTGGGCTACCTCGCGACCGTCGGCTTCACGTTCGTCGTGCTCACGCGGCAGGGCGAGTTCGACGCGAACCTGGTGACCTACGTGCTCCTCGGGACGGCGATCGCGATCTACACCACGGCGAGCTCGCTGATCCTCTTCCGGGGCCTGGAGCGCCGGGACGCGGGGAGCCTGCTCGGCGTCAACAGCGCGCTCGGCGGCGTGGCCGCGGTCGCGGGCGCCGGCCTCTCGGGCCTCCTCTCCGTCGTCGGGAGCTTCCGGCTGGTCTTCCTCGTCGCGGGCCTCTCGCTCATCGCGTCGGTGCCGATCTGGGCCGCCGCCTCCGTCGCCTACCAGAAGCGGAGGGCCCGAACGCTGGAGCCGGAACCGGCTCCCGCACCGGCCGAGGTGGTCGAACGGCCCCGGGAAGCGAGCGCGGCCGCGAAGCCTCATTAGGCCGGCCCGGCTCGGGCGCGCCGGCGGAGTTCCATGGTCGACCCGACGCCCGTGCAGCGAGGGCTCGAGGACGTCGTCGCGCTCGAGTCGCGGATCTGTTTCATCGACGGCCAGAAGGGCCGGCTCATCTACGACGGCTACGACATCCGGGACCTCGCGGCGCAGTCCACGTTCGAAGAGGTCGCGTACCTGCTGTGGTACGGCCGTCTCCCGAACGCGACGCAGCTCGCCGACCTGCGCGCCCGGTTCGTGCAGCTCCGGGAGCTTCCGCCCGCGATGATCCAGGAGGTCGCGGACCTCCCGGCCGACGCGGCGCCGATGGACATCCTGAGGACGACCGTGAGCGCGCTCGCGCTCTTCGAGCCCGACGAGGCGAAGCCGGGCGCGAGTTCGATCGGCGGGGCCCAGCGGCTCACCGCCGTGCTGCCGACGATCCTGGGGCTCTACCACCGGCGGCGCACCGGCCTCCCCCCGCTCGAACCCCGGCCCGAGCTCTCCCACGCGGCGTACCTGCTCTACGCGATGCTGGACCGGGCCCCGAGCGAGCTCGAGACCCGCGCCATGGACGTGGCGCTCATCCTGCACGCCGACCACGAGCTGAACGCCTCCACGTTCGCCGCCCGGGTCACCGCCTCGACGCTCTCGGACCTCTACTCCTCGGTCACCAGCGCGATCGGGACGCTCAAGGGGCCGCTCCACGGCGGGGCCAACGAGCGCGTCATGGAGCTCCTCGAGGAGATCGGCACGCCCGACCTCGCCGAGGAGGTCGTGAAGGGCAAGCTCTCGCGCCACGAGCGGATCATGGGCTTCGGGCACCGGGTCTACAAGGTCGAGGACCCGCGCGCCACGATCCTGCGCGAGTGGTCCCGCAAGCTCGGCGAGGCGAAGGGGAACCTGCGCTACTACGAGCTGCTGCGCCGCGTCGAGGAGGTGGTCCACCGGGAGAAGGGGCTGTACCCGAACGTCGACCTCTACTCGGGCAGCGTCTACGCGCTCATGGGGATCCCGCGCGATCTGTTCACGCCGATCTTCGCGGCGAGCCGCGTCGCGGGGTGGACGGCGCATGTCCTCGAGGAGTACCAGGACCTCCGCCTCATCCGGCCCACGGCCAAGTACGTGGGCCCGGTCGACCTCACCTACGTGCCGATCGCCCAGCGCCCGTAACCCGAGTTCGCGAGCGGATGCGGACCACCCGCATCAGCGGGTAGCGGAGCGCCGCCGAGTGGGCGAGACGGGCCTCGACGACGACCTCGCCGTCCGTGAGCGTCACGGTGGCGTCGAGCATCGTCGGCGTGAGATATCGGTACGCGAACCGACCCCGGCCCGTCGGTCCCCCACGGCGAGGGGCGATGCGGACCCGGATGCCGTCCACGTACGGCTGCAGCGCCACGGCGCGCTCGATCGTCCGCGCGAGACCCTCCGCCGTCTCGGGCGAAACGGGCGTGCCCAGGTACTGGTGGAAGATGCCCCCGAGCTTGATGCCGGCCTCGAAGAGGAGCGCCTCGCGTCGGGAGAGCCTCGCAGGGTGGATCGCGGCCGCGCCGCCGCTACGGGGCCGGCGTCGCGGCGCGGTCGCCACGGGGTACGGTGAACGGTCCCGCCACATAGTAGCTCGCCACGCCGATCAGGAGGACGAATGCGGCGGCGTACGCGAGGTCGTACAGCGGGGAGCCGACCGCCGGGTGGAACTGGAGCGGCACGAGCGTAAGCGCGGCGGCGGCGGCCGTCGCCGCCATCGGCCACCGGAGCACGGAGCCCCGGCGGATCTTGGGATACGGGATCGGAACGACCATGAGGACCGCGATCGCGCTCGCGCCGACCAGCACGCCGATCGGCTGGACCGACTGGAACGCCGGCGTGTCGTGGAAGAGCAGCGCGACCACGACCGCGAGGGCGGCCTGGGGAGACGGGATCCCGAGGAAGTACGGCCGTTGGAAGCCCCGGGCGGTGAAGTAGGTGAGCCGGGCGAACGCGGCGGCAGCGTAGAGGGCGGCTACGAGCAGCGCGACGGTCGCGAACGGCTGCCAGCTGCCCGGATGAGCGGTGTGCACGGCGAGCAGGAACGCCGGGGCGAGTCCGAAGGTGACGCCGTCGGCGATCGAGTCCGCGATCCGACCGAACGAGGACGGGGGCGCGGTGCTCCGGCGGGAGAGGATGCCGTCCAGCCCGTCGAGGCCGATCGCCATCACGATCAGGAGCATCGACCAGATCGGGTTCCCGGCGAGGACGTACAGGATCGCGCCAACCCCGAGCAGGGCGTTGCCGAGCGTGGCGAGGTTGGCGACGATCCGCCAGCGGTCGGTCACGGGCGGACCCGGGCGATCGTCGTCGAGCCGGCGCGGACCCGGGTCCCGACGGGAACGGTCGGCTCCGCCCGGTCCGCCGGCAGCAGGACGTCGACGCGGGACCCCAGCACGATCATGCCGAACCGCTGGCCGCGGTCGAGCAGGTGCCCGGGGCCCACGAACGAGACGAGCCGACGGGCCACGATCCCCGTGAGCTGCACGACCTCGATCGGGCCGATCTCGGTCTCCATCCGGTAGGCGCGCTGGACGTTGTGGGCGGCGTCCGGCCGGTAGGCGGGCCGGAAGCCCTCACCGGATCCGACGACCGCCAGCACCCGCCCGCCGAGCGGCGCCCGGTTCACGTGGACGTCGGTCACGTTCATGAAGACGGAGATGAGCAGGCGGTCGCCCACCCGTTCCACGGCCCGGACCTTTCCGTCGGCGGCGGAGACGACGCCGTCGCCGATCGGGCGCTCGGGGTCGCGGAAGAAGGCGGCGAAGAAGGCGACGAGCGCCGCCGCCACGATCAGCGGGCCCACGACCACCGGGGCGAAGGGCAGCACGCGGACGCCGACGAGGATGGCGAGCAGCAGCACCAGCGCCGCCCCCGCCCCGACGGGCCGTCCGGCGCCCGGGGCGAACACGCGGCTACCCGGTGAGGACGATCTCGATGTTGACGCCGTCGGGGACCTGGATCCGCATCACCTGGCGGAGCGCCCGCTCGTCGGCATCGATGTCGATGAGGCGCTTGTGGATCCGCATCTCCCAGTGGTCGATCGTGCTGGTGCCGCCCCCGTCCGGGCCCTTGCGGACCGGCACGCGGAGCTTCTTGGTGGGCAGCGGGATCGGCCCGGCGATCTTCACGCCGGTCTTCGAGGAGATCTCGCGGATCTGCTTGCAGATCGAGTCGACCTTGCGGGAGTCGGTCCCGGTGAGGGAGATGCGGGCCTTCTGCGGCATCGATGGCCCCTCCCTCAGTTCGCTCCCGACCGCGGGCCCCGGCCCTATTCGCGCTTCTTGAGGTCGACGACGACGCCGGCGGCGACCGTCTGACCCATGTCGCGGACCGCGAAGCGGCCGAGCTGCGGGAACTCCTTGTACTTCTCGAGGGCGAGCGGGCGCTTCGGCGTGATCTTGACGACCGCCGCGTCGCCGGTCTTGAGCGTCTGGGGGTTCTCCTCGGCGGTCTGGCCCGTCTTCGGGTCGAGCCGCTTCAGGAGCTCCGTGAACTCGCAGGCGACCTGCGCCGTGTGGCAGTGGAAGACCGGCGTGTAGCCGACCGTGAGCACGCTCGGGTGGTTCAGCACCTGGATGTTCGCGGTGAAGCTCTCGACCACCGTCGGCGGGTTCGAGGTCGGGCCCGCGACGTCGCCGCGCCGGATGTCGTTCTTGTCGATGCCGCGGACGTTGAACCCGACGTTGTCGCCGGGCTGCGCCTCCTGCACCGCCTCGTGGTGCATCTCGATCGACTTGACCTCGCCCGACTTGCCGCTGGGGAGGAAGATGATCTTGTCGCCGACCTTGAGCTTCCCGGTCTCGACGCGGCCCACGGGGACCGTGCCGATGCCGGTGATCGTGTAGACGTCCTGGACCGGGAGCCGCAGCGGCTTGTCCGTCGGCTTCTCGGGCACCTTCAAGTTGTCGAGCGCCTGGAGGAGCGTGGGCCCCTTGTACCAAGCCATGTTGGGGCTCGCCTTGTTGATGTTGTCGTCCTTGAACGCCGAGATCGGGACAAAGACGACCTGCTCCGCGACCTTGTAGCCGACGTTCTTGAGGAGCTTCGTGAGCTCCTCCTTGAGCTCGTTGTACTTCGCCTCGGAGTAGTTGACCTCCTGGCGGTCCATCTTGTTGATCGCGCAGATGAGCTGCGTGACCCCGAGCGTCCGGGAGAGGAAGATGTGCTCGCGGGTCTGCTCCTGGATCCCCTCCGCCGCGGAGCACACGAGCACGGCCGCATCGGCCTGGCTCGTTCCCGTGATCATGTTCTTGACGAAGTCCCGGTGGCCGGGCGCGTCGATGATGGTGAAGTAGTACTTCTGGGTGTCAAAGCGGCGGTGCGCGATGTCGATCGTGACGCCGCGCTCGCGCTCCTCCTTGAGGTCGTCCATGACCCAGGCGAACTCGAA
>JASHYV010000171.1 GCA_030064695.1 Thermoplasmata archaeon | reverse complement strand
GCGACGGTGCCGGGCGCGTTGCTCGGCGCGACGGCGACGGTGCTGCTGGTCCACGCGAGCCTCAGCAACGCGCTCTTGATCGCGCTCGGGATCGTCTTGCTCTCCATCGTGCCCGGGGCGATCGCCCGACGCAACGAGGAGCTCCCGCACGACGTGCACCCGGACGCTCGCTCGCAACGGCTCGGGTTCCAGGGGCAGTACCACGACGTCGCCCTTAGTCAGGACGTCTCCTACACGGCCGCCGACACGAACCCGGGTCTCGGCGTGATGTTCGGCGCCGGATTCGTCTCGGGGATGTTCGGGATCGGCGCGGGCGTGTTCAAGGTCCTCGCGCTCGAGCGGTACCTGCGGCTCCCGATGAAGGTCTCGACGGCGACGAGCAACTTCATGATCGGGGTCACGGCCGCCGCGGGCGCCGGCGTGCTCTTCGCGGCCGGCTACGTCAACCCGTTGCTCGCCGCACCGGCGGCGCTCGGCACGGCGGCGGGGGCCTATCTCGGGAGTCGGATCCTGCCCGGCCTCCGGAACCGGACCGTGCGCCTGATCTTTCTGCCGATCATCGTCCTGCTCGCGATCGAGGTCATCCTCCGGGGGTTGGGATGGCTGTGAGCGAGCCCCCCGGCCACGCCCCCGAGCTCCCGCCGCAGGCGTACGCCCGGATGACGCTGGTGCTGCGCATCGGGCTCTACCTGGCCATCCTGGTGCTGGTCGGCTCCCTCGCCGCGTACCTCGCGGCCCACCCGGGCGCGAGCTCCGCCGGGGCGATCTCGTCCAATCCGATCCTGGGCTACCTGGGACTCTCCGGTCTCGCGTCCGGCCTCGCGGCCGGCTCCCCCGCCGCGTATCTCACTCTCGGGCTGCTCGTGCTGGTCGCCACGCCGATCGTGCGCGTGGTCTCCGGCTTCTACTACTTCGAGCGGAATCGGGAGCGCACGATGGCGGCGGTGACGCTCAGCGTCCTGGTGCTGCTGCTCGTGGGCCTGTTCGTGATCGGCCCGCTGGTCCACTGAGGACGGGGGCTACGCGCTGCGCCGGACGTCCTCGATCGCCGCGCGGACCGCGTCCGCGCCCCGCTCCGAGAGCTCGCGGGCCCGATCGGGGTCCTTCGACTCGGCGAAGATCCGGAACAGCGGCTCCGTCCCCGACGGGCGGAGCAGCACCCACCCGTCGGGGTAGATCGCCTTCACGCCGTCGAGCGTGACCACGCGTACGGTGTCCGTCTGGAGGCGCTCCGCCGCCCGAGAGAGCGCCGGTTCCCGGAGCTCGGCGGGGCATTCGATCTTCACCTTGAGGAGCGTGTATCTCGGGATCGTCTCGAGCAGCTGCGGCAGCGTCGACCCGGAGCGGGCGAGCAGGTCGAGGACGCCGGCGAGGGTCATCGCGCCGTCGCGCGCCAGCTGAAACTTGGGAAAGATCAGGCCGCCGTTCTCCTCTCCGCCGAAGACGGCGTGGTGCTCCTGCATCGCGTGGGTGACGCTCGGCGAGCCGACCGCGGTGTACACGACGCGGCCGCCGAGCGGCGTGACCGCGTCCTCGACCGCCTGGGAGGCGGAGACCGGCGTCACCACGATGCCGCCCCGGCTTCGCTCCACGGCGTCGCGCGCGAGCAGCGTCAGCATCTCCTCGCCGGGGATGTACCGGCCGTTCGGCTCGACGAAGACGGCCCGGTCGGCGTCGCCGTCGTGCGCGACCCCCAGGTCGGCGCCGGACGCCGGGACGACCCGGAGCAGGTCCTTCACGTTCGCCTCCGTGGGCTCTGAAAGATGCCCGGGGAAGGTGCCGTCCACGTGGCCGTTGAGGGTGATCGCGCGGCAACCGAGGTGTCGGAGCAGCGCCGGGCTGGTAGGCACCGACGCGCCGTTCCCGCAATCCAGGACGATCGTGAAGCGACGCGCCCGGATCCGCTCGACGTCGACGTGCTGGAGGATCCCGTCGACGTAGGCGGCCGCGCCGTGGGCGTCGGCGGCGATCGGCCCCACGCGAGGGTAGGGAACGGCGGCCGTCGTGTGTCGGGCGACGCCGGCCTCGATCGCGACCTCCACGGCCCGCGGGACCTCGAGCCCGTCGGCGGCGATGCACTTGAGGCCATTGAACTCAGGCGGGTTGTGTGAGGCGGTGACGATGACGCCCAGCTGCGCGCCGAGGCGTCGCACGTTGAACTGGACCGCCGGGGTCGGCAGGAGCCCCACTTCGATGACCCGGTGTCCGGCGAGCGCCAGGGTCGAGCCGACGATCCGCGCGAACGCCACGCTCGAGGTGCGGCCGTCCCAGCCGACCACGATCGGGTCGCCCGGCTCGAACTCCGCGGCGATCGCCTCGGCGACCGACGTGACGAACGGCGCGGTCAGGCCCTCGCCCACGACCTGGCGGATCCCGTTCGTCCCGAACAGCCTCGGCGGAGAGCTCATGCGGTCGGCCTCCACGCGCGGCCCGGTATATCAGGGAGAACATTATGCGCGCGACCCCGGTCCTCGGTCGTGGCACCACCGCGGCTGCTCGCCGACGAAATGGTCGGCCGGCTGGCCCGCTATCTCCGCGCCGCCGGATGCGACACGGTCTACGCCCGCGGACTCTCCGACGAGGAGATCCAGGCGCTCGCCCGACAGGAGGGTCGCATCCTCCTGACGAGGGACCGGGAGCTCGCGCGCCGCACGCCCGGCGCGATCCTGCTGGAGAGTCCGGCGCTCGCCGAACAGTGGCGGGCCGTCGCCCGCCGCCTCCCCGACCTGCCCCGCGATCTGGC
>JASHYV010000170.1 GCA_030064695.1 Thermoplasmata archaeon | reverse complement strand
CGAGGGCTACGTGAGCGCCCTCTTCGCGGAGGCGGCGGAGCGGATGGCGCGCTCGGTCGCCAGCGAGATCCCGAAGGGCGGCACGCCCGAGGAGCGGGCGCGTCACCTGGTCACGGTCCTCAACCGACTCGGCTTCCGCTGCGCGGTCGAGAAAACGCCCGACGGCCGGCTCAAGATCGTCCGCACGAACTGCATCTTCCGCCACAGTGCGCTCTCGCACCCGTACCTGCTCTGCGACGTGTTCGACCAGCACCTCACCGAGGCGCTGCTCGGCCAGGCCGGGGTCGATCTCGAGGACTCGATCGGCCGGGGAGGGATGCGGTGCACCCATCTGATCCGGCTGCGCTGAACGGATCGGTCCCGTCGAGCCGCACCGACCCCGCGACCTCCGAGCCCACCGCGAGCGAGACGTTCTCCCGAGAGGACCTGCTGCGGTACAGCCGTCACCTGCTCCTGCCGGAGGTCGGGGTCGCCGGCCAGCAACGGCTTCGTGCGGCCCGAGTGCTCGTGATCGGCGCGGGGGGCCTCGGCTCGCCCGTCGCGCTCTATCTCGCCGCGGCCGGCGTCGGGACGATCGGACTCGTCGACTTCGACGCCGTGGACCGGTCGAACCTCCAGCGCCAGGTGCTCTACTCGACCTCGGACGTGGGGCGGCCCAAGCTCGACGCGGCAGCGGAGCGGCTCGAAGGGCTCAACCCGGGGGTCTCGGTCGTTGCGCACCGTGCGACGCTCACCTCCGCCAACGCGCTGGAGATTTTCGCCGGGTACGACGTGATCGTCGACGGCACCGACAACTTCCCGACCCGGTATCTCGCCAACGACGCGGCGGTCCTGCTCGGTAAGCCCCTCGTGTACGGCTCGATCTATCGGTTCGAGGGGCAGGTGAGCGTCTTCGACGCCCGCCGGGGACCCTGCTACCGCTGCCTCTACCCCCGCCCCCCGCCTCCCGACCTCGTGCCCTCGTGCGCCGAGGCCGGCGTCCTCGGGGTGTTGCCCGGCGTGATCGGGCTGCTCCAGGCGACCGAGGCCGTGAAGCTCGTCCTCGGCGTCGGCGAACCGCTGATCGGCCGGCTGCTGCTCTACGACGCGCTCGCGATGTCGTTCCGTGAGCTGAAGCTGCGCAAGGACCCGGAGTGCGAACTCTGCTCCGATCACGCGACGCAGAAGGGACTCGTCGACTACCCGGCGTTCTGCGGCGTGTCGGCGGTCGGATCGGCGGCCGAGTCGGCATCGGTCCCGACGATCTCGCCGGAGGCGCTTCGGGCGGAACTCGACTCCGCCGATCCACCGCTCCTGATCGACGTCCGGGAGCCGGGCGAGTGGGCGATCGCGCGCCTGCCCGGCGCCCGGCTGATCCCGAAGGCCGAGCTGCCGAGCCGTCTCGACGAGCTCACCTCGGCCCGGGAGGTCGTGCTCTACTGCCGGAGCGGCGCCCGATCGGGTCAGGCGACCCGGCAACTGCTCGACCTGGGCTTCCGGAACGTGAAGAGCCTCGAGGGCGGGCTCCTCGCCTGGTCCGACCGGATCGATCCGTCGGTCCCGAAGTACTGAAGGCTCAGGCCGGCGCGGGCGCCCCGGCGTCGACGGGAAGCGGTCCCGTATAGGATCGGACCCGGCGGGAGAGCTCGCGGGCGAACGTCGTCGCGTTGCGGGGCGACACGAAGAGCGGATGCTCTCCGCCCGTGACCAGGATCCCCGCCGACTCGGTCTGGATCGCGTCGAAGCGGCCGATCTGCGGGCTCCACATCCGGCCGTGCCAGCCCCACGCGCCGAAGAACCCGGAGGGAGCCAGGTCCCGCATCGACCGGAACTCGATCTGACGGACGCTGGACAGGGGGATCTTCTGGCCGCCGAGGATCCGCCAGGCCCGCAGATACTCGTCGTCCATCGTGTACTCCGTCGAGAGGTACCGGGCCAGGAAGAACGCGAGCAGCGCGAGGATCAGGATGGGCGCCCACGCGATCGAGGTCGTGAAATCGGCGCGCAGCACGAGCGCGAGGATCACGATCAGGAACACGTAGAAGCCGACGATCCCGGCGGACCAGGCCGCCCGGTCCCGGTAGCGGCCGCTCGGGTCGAGCGCCGGGGCGTCCGCGGACGGGGCCTCAGCCGGCGGCTTCGTAGTAGTACTCCCCTTCCGCCCGCTGCTCCCGGTCGAGCACCGAGCCCTCGCGGTTGATGCGGGGTCGGAGCGTCTCCGCGTCGCGGCGGAAGGTGATGTCGACGGTCTTCAGCAGCCGGTTCATCCCCTCGCGCATCGGGAACGGCCCGTCCCCCCGGCCCCGGGAGAAGTCCGGCGCGTCGGGGCGGAAGACCATCAGCGCGTCGCACGCGAGGTCGAGGAAATACACGTCATGATCGACGACGAGGGCGCTCACCGCCTGCCGCTCGACCTGACGCCGGATGAGGCGCGCCATCGACATCCGCTCGTCCGCGTCCAGGTAGGCGGACGGCTCGTCGAGGAGGTACAGCGTCGCGGGACGGGCGAGGGCGAGCGCCACCGCCGCCCGCTGGAGCTCGCCTCCCGAGAGGTCGGGGAGCGCGACGTCCAGCACCTCTTCGAGATGGAGGCCCGGGATCAGCTCGCGCTCCAAGAGGCGCACGTCGAAGGTCGGATCGCTCGACAGGGTCTGCGAGCGCTCCCGGAGGCTGGCGGGCTCGCGGGCCTTGAGGTACTGGGGCTTGTAGCTCACGGTGACGCCGGGCGCGACCTCCCCGACGGTGGGCGCCTCGACCCCGGCCAGCATCTTCACGAACGTCGTCTTCCCCGTCGCGTTCGGCCCGACGATCCCGACCGTCTCCCCCTTCGCGAGGGTCCCCGCCCCGACGGTGAGCCGGAACTCGGGATACCCCTTCTCGAGCGCCGGGAACGCGACCAGGGGGTGGGCCCGGGCCGACGGCTTGGGGGGGTGGGCGACGAACCGGACCGGGTCCGTGCGGAAGCGGACGTTCTCGTCCTTGAGGTAGCCCGTGAGGTACGTGTTGATCGCCGAGCGCATCGGGA
>JASHYV010000169.1 GCA_030064695.1 Thermoplasmata archaeon | reverse complement strand
CCGGGCAATCGAAGCCCGCCTCGGGCTTCGTCCGCACCGACCGGGACTCTACGCCCGCGTGGCTCTCCGACCGGTGCACGGCCAGCGCCTCCTCGGAGCGGAAGATGCGACCGCAGTCCGCGCAGATCGCCTCCACCTCGTCGTACTCCACGTAGGGCATCGACGGCCGAACGCCGAAGGGGCGTATCCGACTTGTGGCAGACTGGACGAGGGTCCAGCCACCGAACGTTTGATACCGGACGAGCCGGGTGGGGCCGGCGTGACCGACCGGGACGTCACGACCGTCCGCGATGCGCGCGACGAGGACGCCGCCGCGATCGTCGCCATCTACAACGAGGCGGTGGCGACGACGACCGCATCCTTCGACACCGAGCCGCGCACGCTGGAGGAGCAGCGGCGTCGGCTCCGGGAGCACGACGCGAGTCACCCGTTCCGGGTCGCGGACGCCGGCGGCGAAGTCGTCGGCTGGGCCTCGCTGAGCCCCTGGTCGGAACGGAAGGGGTACGCCCGGACCGCCGAGAGCTCGGTGTACATCCGGGCGGACCGACGCGGGCAGGGCCTTGGCCGGGTGCTACTGGGCGATCTCCTGGCGACGGCGCGGTCGACGGGGCTGCACACCGTACTCGCCCGGATCTCCGACGGGAACCCCGCGAGCGATCGCTTGCACGAATCCTTCGGCTTCGTCCGGGTCGGCACCATGCGGCAGGTCGGCTACAAGTTCGACCGATGGATCGATGTGCACCTGTACCAGTGGATGGCCCCGCCCCCCGGGGTCACGGACAGGTAACTGCCCCGCGAAGGGCATTTAATCCGACTCCGGGTCGGTCCGCCCGATGGGCATCCCCCAGGAAGTCGTCGACCGCCTGCTCCGGGAGAACCGGGACCACATCTGCCCCGGGGCCGAGGAGATCTGCGTCCGATTGGAGGCGCTCGCGAAGCTCCCCAGCCGCTTCGGCGAGTACCAGGTGGCGGCGTTCTGGAACAACTTCGACCGGAAGGAGCACGCGGCGTTCATCCACGGCGACGTGGTGGGCCAGGAGAACGTCCCGGTCCGGCTGCACTCGGAGTGCCTCACCGGGGACGCGATCGGCTCGCTGCGGTGCGACTGCCGCGACCAGCTGATCGAGTCACTCGAGAAGATCGGCCGGATGGAGAACGGCGTCGTGCTCTACCTGCGCCAGGAGGGCCGCGGGATCGGCTTCGTCAACAAGATCCGGGCCTACCAGCTGCAGGACGCCGGCTTCGACACGGTCCAGGCGAACGAGATCCTCGGCTTCCGGCCGGACGAGCGCGATTACGGCATCGCGGCCCACATGCTGGACACGCTCCAAGTGCGGTCGATCCGCATCCTGACGAACAACCCGGACAAGGTGGAGGACCTGCGCCGGCACGGCGTGGAGATCACCGGCCGGATCCCGGTCGTGGTGCCGCCCAACCGCTTCAACCACGCCTACCTCGCCACGAAGCAGGGCAAGATGGGCCACCTGCTCGGCGTCGAGCAGGACGACGAGCTCGCCGAGACCTCCGACGAGGGCGGCGAGAGCTCCGACGTCGGTCGCTAGAGCTCGTTGACCACGCGCTGCGACCGGATGAACGTGCCCCGGTCCAGGTCCCGGGCCGCCTCGAGCAGCTCGTCCCGGGAGTTCATCACGATCGGCCCGTACCAGGCGACCGGCTCGTGGAGCGGTCGGCCGCTCACGAAGAGGAACCGGAGGCCGGCGTCCCCCGCGCGGATCCGAACGGCGTCCCCGTCGCCGTAGAGCACCGTCTCGCCGGGCCGTCCCTTCGACGACGGGCCCGGGGCGAAGTCGCCGGCCCCGTCCATCGGCTGGGCGAAGGCGGTGTGGCCGCGGTGCACTGGAAAGTCGAACTCCGCTCCCGCCGGCAGGGTGACGTCCAAGTAGGTCGGCTCGACCGGGATGTGGGTCACCGGGCCCGTCACTCGGTCGTACTCACCGGCGATGACCCGGACCTCCCGTCCGTCCCCGCCTTTCACGACGGGGATGGCCGAGGAGGTGAGGCCGCGGTAGGCGGGCGTCTCCATCTTGAGCTTCTTCGGCAGGTTCACCCACAACTGGAAACCGGCGAGGAGGCCGTCGGTGCGTTGGGGCATCTCCTGGTGGAGGATCCCGCTCCCGGCGCTCATCCACTGGACATCTCCGGTCCCGATCACGCCCTTGTTGCCGAGGGAGTCCTCGTGCGCCGTGCGTCCGCTCAGCATGTACGTCACGGTCTCGATGCCGCGGTGCGGGTGCCACGGGAATCCCGCCAGATAGTCCGCCGGGTTCGTGGAGCCGAAGTTGTCGAGCAGCAGGAACGGGTCGAGTAGCGGGACCTCGCTGCCCCCGAACATCCGGGTGAGCCGTACCCCCGCGCCCTCCAGCGTCTGCTTTCCCGGGAACCGACGCTCGATCTCCCGGATTTCGCGTTCGCTACGCGCGGGCCGGGCGGCATTAGGTGCTTCGAGCTTGCCCACGACGGGTCGAACGGATTCGGACACGGATCGCTCCTCCGCATCGGAGAACAGTCGACGGGGGTTCTTGAAGCTCCTCCCGTCGGGGTTGAGCAGGTGGCGCGAGCGCCACCCACGGTTCGCGGTCGGAGGTCGCTGCGCCCACATGGATGCTGGCTAATAGGGTCGAGACGTCGCGACCTGTCGTGTTGGCGTCGAACGAATACGGTGCGCGCTCGCGTCGGGCGGTGCTGTGTCGAGCGGTCCCTCTCAGTCGGGACGTGGTCTATCGGTGGGCCATCGGACGTGCGGAGAGCGCATGAGCGAGGCTCTCGCGCCAAGGAAATCCGGCCGCCCCCGCCTGCTCTTCGCGCTCGCGGCGGCCGGCGTGGTGCTCTACGCGATCCTGGACGTCGTCGCTCAGCTGCTACCGCCTCACTACAGCCCGATTCGCCAAGCGGAGAGCGACCTGGCGGTCGGCCCCTACGGCTACGTGATGACGATCAACTTCGTCGTGCGCGGGCTGCTCTCGCTGGCCTTCGTGGCCGCTCTCGCGAGCCTCTACCTCGAGGAGGGTAGCTCGTGGAAGCGGAACCGGGCCGGCTTCGTCGCGCTCGGCGGCGCCTGGGGGGTCGGCGCGCTCCTCCTCGCGATCTTCCCGACGGACGTTCCGTCTACCCCGGTCTCGTGGCACGGGGCCATCCACGGAGTGGTGGCCGTGATCGCGTTTCTGGGAGGGGCCCTTGGGGTCGTCTGGCTGTCCCGGGACTTCGATCGCAGTCCGACGATGCGTTCCGCACGGAGTTGGGCAGTGGGGCTGGCGATCTTCGCGCTGGCGGCGTGCGTTCTCGAGTTGACGGGCGGGCTCTTCGTGGCCCGGGTGGCGGACCGAGTCGGCGGCCTGATCGAACGGATCTTCCTGGGTTCGGTGCTGCTGTGGATCCTCTTGGTCTCCGTGTTTGCCTACCGGCGCCTCGGCCACAGGTCGTCCGAGAGTTCTTGAGGGTCGATCCCCTAGGCCGCACCGTGTGCGACCTGCCGGAAGAGGAACTCGCGGAGTATCTGGCCTGGCTCGAAGTCGCCTTGAGCCGGGCGCGGGGCCGAGCCGCCGCTCCCCCGGCACTGGCCCGCGATCTCGCGCTGGAGCCGGTACCGGCCGAGAGCTAGCCGCCGACGGCTACCACTCGATCCAGCGGTGGTACATCCGAAGGCCGAAGGTGACCCACATCGCCGCCACCGCGGCGACCAGCAGCAGCCCGGAGGAGACCAGCACGGCGATCTCCTGGAAGACGCTGAGGCCATGGGCAAAGAAGGCCAGGAACAGGATGGTGGCGCTGATCCACGCCGCCGGGATCAGCACGGTGAGCGCCACCCGCCAGAGCGCGCCCCGTACGGTGGAGCGGAACGGGTCGCAGTATGCCATCTCCTCAGGGCCCTCGGAGTCGAACATCGCTGCGAGAAAGGGTGGCGTGGGATATGCGACTAGCTCACCCCCGGTGAGCACTCCGGTCCGGGCGCCGGGTCAGGGAGGGCGGGCGGAGGCGGCCGCCGGCTTCAGGTCGGCGAATACGAAGCCGTCGCGCTCCACGACCTCGCCGTGCTCCACCGGGATCGGGCGGTCGAACATCGGCCCGGCGGAAACGAACGTGTGAAACTCCCCCTTCTCGCCGCAGGGGTCGACCCCCGGAGGCAGGTCCCGGAGCAGCTGCGGGTCGAATCTCCGTCCGGCGAACTCGCGGCCCAGGCGCCGGGGGTCCACGCAGACCAGGTCGGCCATGAGGCCGGACCTGATCATCTCCTCCGCCAAGGGACCGGTCGGCCGGCCCCAGAGCGGGAAGACCGGTTGGATGCCGGTCCCGGCGAGCCGGGATTCGCGGTAGGCACGAATGTCCTCGAGGAAGAGGTCGCCGAACACCATGTGGGTGACCCCCGCGGCTCGGAGCCGGGAGATCGCCGTCGCCATCTCGCGCTCGTAGACCTCGTTCGGGCAGGGAGACGGGATCTCCACGCGCAGCAGCGGAAGGCCCGTCGCCCGGGCCTGCGCGACCAGCAGCTCCTCCCGCACGCCGTGCATCGAGACCCGCCCATACGCTTTCGTGACCGTGGTCAGCAGCCCCACCACCTCGAGGAGCCCTTCCTGTCGGATCTTCCACAGGGAGTACGCCGAGTCCTTCCCGCTGCTCCAGGAGACCACGGCCTTCCGGGGAGGGCTTGCGACGATCGGGGGCGGCATCCGTCCTCGCCCGACGCTTTTCGACCGATAACTCCGCGGGCCGGACGGGGGCGAGGCGTTTCGACTCGCTCGATACCTTAATCCCAAGATCGTCGGAGCCGAGGCCGGGAATCGTGTTGGACCCGGGTCCCGTCCACGCTCCCCAGCCTACCGGGGGTGCCTCCGATCGGGCCGCACGGCTGGTCTGCCGCTACCTGCTCCCCGCCACGGGCGGGGCCTCGACCGCCTTTGCCGCGCTGTTCATCGCGGGCGTCGGACCGTTCCCGTCGCGACCCCTGGCCTTTCTCCTGATGGTCGCGGGCCTGGCCTCCGTCTTCGCGGCGTTCACGCTCGCCCGCTCGGAAGCCCCGGTCGTTCCGCCCTCTACGGCGAGAGTGGCCCGTCGCCGGGGAAGCGCGCCGCCGACGCCAGCTCCGCCTTCGGCGACGACGCACCGCGTTCCGACGTGGTCGGACTCGAAGCCGCACAGCGGACTGGGGCGCGCCGCCGTGGCGGCGTCGCCGCATGCGGAACGGGGGATCTGGGACCAGTGGGAAACCGCTCGGGAGCCCACCCTCGGCGCGACGCTCGTGGGGCCGGTGCCGGAGACCGCCTACTCGCTCCCGCGCACCGGGGCCATCGCCCCGTTCGCGGCGCGGGACGAGGACGCCATCGTCATTTCCGAGGTTCGGGACCGGCGCACCGGGTCGACCGCCCCATTGACTCGCCCGTGGAGTCCGACGTTGGACTCCGAGGAGCTCGATCGTTCCGTCCGGGACGACCCGGTCCGGCGCCTGGAACCGTTCTCCGCGGAGGACTTGGACCTCCTGTTCCCCCCGAGCGAGCGAGGCGCCCCGACGCCCGCCTCGACCGGGATCCGGGCCTCGGAGAGGGCCGCCGGCCCGGAACCGAACGTCGTACGCCCGACCGAACTTCCGGAGGAAGAACCCACCTCGAGCCCTACCTTTGGCCCCACTGAGTCGCCCTCGGCGGACTTCGGCGCCCTCTCCTGGGGGGCCCCGGGACTGGCCGTCGAGTTCGGACTGCCCGATCACGAACTGTATCTCGAGTCGATCAACCCGGTCCCGCCGCACCTCCGAGCCGGAACGAAGACCGCTCCCCCGTCGTCCGAAAGCGTGGCTTCCGGTCGATGCTCGATCTGCTCCGACCCGGTCGAGGGGTTCCGGTCCTGGACGCCCTGCCCCCGATGCTTCCGACCGGTCTGCCGCGACTGCCTCACGGAGTCCCTGCAGGAAGGACGAAGCGGCGAATGCGCCTCCTGCCGCCCCGAGTCCATTGCACGAGCGGCCTGACCCGGGCGTGTACTACGGAATCTTCGTAGACGCGGCGCTTCGTCCGCCGAGCCGTAGCCCCCATAAGCGCGTCCCGTCTCGACCGGCGGATGGCCAAGATCCCGCCGATCGAGCACGAGTACCACTACCGGAGCCGGCCCGAGCGCGTGTTCGCCGCCCTCACAAGCGAGAAGGAACTCGCGCGCTGGTTCAGCCGCAAGGCGCGCGTGAAGCTCCGCAAGGGCGGGGAGTACCGGCTGACCTGGGAGTCGGGCGCGATGAAGGGCAAGATCAAATCCGTCGTCGCGCCGAAGCGGCTCGTGGTCGCCTGGCACGATCGGATCGACGGGAAGTCCTACGACACGGTCGCCCGGTTCGAGCTCAAGCGGAAGGACGGCGGCACGCTACTGCGGGTCACCCACGAAGGATTCGGCAGCGGCAAGGACTGGATCTGGCTCTACGGGGCGATCCAGTCGGGCTGGGCCTACTACCTCACGAACCTGCGATCCGTGCTCGAGCACGGCACCGACCTGCGGTCCCCGCTCGATCGGATGCAGTAGCGCCCGGACGAAGGGACCCTATCGGCGCCGCTTCGCTGTCCCGGTCTTCCGCCGGGGAGCCCGGCGAGGGGCCGCTCGGCGGCGCGGCCGGGTCGGAGCCGGCATCTTCGGCTCCCATAGTGCGATCGGGTTCCCCTCCGGGTCGAGCCCGATGAACGACCAGCCTTGCCCGGGGACCTCCCGCTTGGAAACGAGCTCGCGGCCACCGGCCCCCAGGAATTGACCGATCGCCGCGTCGATCTCCTCCACGCGAACGAAGTTGCGCGGGCGGTCGTCAGGGCGCATCTTGGAGTACATGCCGCCCGTGACACTCTCGCCCTGCGGACCGGTGGTGATGTACCAGTAGGTCATCTCCCCCATCGGGATCTTCTGGAACGCCCAACCGAAGGCCTCCCCATAGAACTTCGACAGTTTCTCGGGGTCGTCCGCCGGGATCTCGAAATGCACGATCGTGCGCGCGCTCACGGTCCACCTCGGCAGCTCACCGGCCTACGGACATATGTAGACACCCCACGGCAATTTCGTAGAGCGCGACCCTCCCGGGGGTCGGACGCGACCTCTCGGCGACGGACCTATGCGGAACCGGGCTCCTGCATCCCACGATGTCGGCTCTCGAGAACCCGGACGACAGCCCGTGCTTCGGATGCGGTCCCCACCACGCGCGCGGGCTGCGACTCACCTTCGAGCGCGCGGTCGCCGACGACGGCATCGACGAGGTCCGCTCGACGTTCACCCCGAAGGCCGACGAGGTCGGCTGGCCGACCCTCTTCCATCACGGGCTCCACTTCCTGGTGCTCAACGAAGTCTCGTACTGGGCGGCGCTCACGCTCACCGGGAAGCTCTGGATCCTCTCGGGTCCGACCACGTACACGGCCGAGCGCCTGCCCCGGGTCGGCGTCGAGCACGTCGCGCGGGCTCGGATCGTGGAGCGCGGCGACGGAACGCTCCGGATCCGTGCCGCCACGTCGACCCGCGGAGGAAAGCCCTGCGGCTCGCTAGAGGGACCGTGGCGCCCGGCGAGCCGGGCCGCGATCGAGCGGGCCGGTGTCCCGCTTCCGGACTACCTGCTGCCCGAGCTGTCTCCCTAGCGGCGGGCCGGCGCCCCGAAACCTCCATAGCGCCGACCCGACTCGGACCGCCGTGACCGGCCGGAAGCCCTACCGCGTCGCGCTCGTACAGATGGCCTGCGGGCCGGAGCCCGAGGCGAACGTCCAAAAGGCGGTCGACCGGGTCGGCGAGGCCGCCGGGCGGGGCGCGTCGGTCGTCGTCCTGCCGGAGCTGTTCCGGACCCAGTATTTCTGCCAGCGCGAGGACCACGCCCTCTTCGACGAGGCCGAACCCGTGCCGGGACCCACTACGGAGCGGCTCGCCGAGGTCGCGAAGGAGCGGCGTCTCACCATCTTCGCGCCGGTCTTCGAGCGCCGGGCGGCCGGCGTCTATCACAACACGACCGCCGTGCTCGGACCGGACGGGACGCTGCTCGGACGGTACCGCAAGATGCACATCCCGGACGACCCGCTCTACTACGAGAAGTTCTACTTCGCTCCGGGCGACCTTGGCTTTCCCACTTTCCCGGTCCACGGAGGCCGCGCCGGCGTGCTAATCTGCTGGGACCAGTGGTATCCCGAGGCCGCCCGCATCGAGGCGCTCGGCGGCGCCGAGCTGGTCGTCTACCCCACCGCAATCGGCTGGCACCCGGCGGAGAAGGCCGAGTTCGGAAAGGCCCAGCACGACGCCTGGGAGACGATCCAGCGGAGCCATGCGATCGCGAACGGCCTGTTCGTGGGCGTCCCCAACCGCGTCGGCCACGAGCACGGCGACGTCCGCGGGAACCGGGTCGACGGGCCCGGCATCGAGTTCTTCGGCGGATCGTTCGTCGCCGACCCGTTCGGACGGGTGCTCGTGAAGGGCTCCCACGATCGGGAGGAGATCCTCGTGGCGGAGGTCGATCCTCGCGAGGTGGAGACCGTGCGTCGGAACTGGCCGTTCCTCCGGGACCGCCGAGTGGACGCCTACGGGCCGATCACGCACCGCTTCCTCGACCCGCCGTGACCGCCCCTCGCGCTCCGCGGGGGTCGCCCCGCTCCCTCGGGTATCGGATGCCGGCCGAGTGGGAGCCCCACGCAGCCACCTGGCTGGTCTGGCCGCAGGCCCACGACGACTGGCCCGGCCGCTTCGAAGCGATCCCGTTCGCGTACGCTGAGATCGTCCGCTGCCTGGCTCCCCATGAGCCCATCGACCTGGTCGTCGGGACCGCCGGGCGGGAGGAGCGGGCCCGCCGCCTGCTCCGCGAGGACGGCATCGATCTCAACCGGGTCCGTTTCCACCGGTGGCCCACGGACCGATCGTGGATCCGGGACTCCGGACCGATCTTCGTCCGGACGGTTTCGCCGCCCATGGGGCAACCACCGGTAGCGCTCACAGACTGGCGCTTCAACGGATGGGCCAAGTACGACAACTGGCACCGGGACGATCGGCTGCCCGGACGGATCGGCGGGCTGCGCGGCCTGCCCGCGTGGCGACCCCGGGCGCGCGGAGAACGCGTCGTGCTCGAAGGGGGCGCGATCGACGTGAACGGCACCGGCGACCTGCTGGCGACGGAGGAGTGCCTGCTCTCCGAGGTGCAGGCCCGGAACCCCGGACTCCCACGCGACGAGCTCGAACGGACCCTGCGCGACCATCTCGGCGTCGAGCGGGTCCACTGGCTCGCGCGGGGGATCGTCGGGGACGACACCCACGGACACATCGACGACGTGGCCCGGTTCGTCGGGGAGCGCACGATCGCGGTGGCTCGGGAACCGGACGAGACCGATCCGAACCACGCGATCCTGGAGGAGAACCTGGCTCGCCTCCGATCGGAGACCGGACCGGAGGGCCGGCCCTTCGATATCGTCGAGCTCCCGATGCCGACCCGGCTCTCGTACTCGGATCAACGCGTGCCGGCGAGCTACCTCAACTTCTACGTCGCGAACGGGACCGTGCTGGTTCCGACCTTCAACGACCCGCGCGATCGGGTGGCGCTCTCGCGGATCGCGGAACTCTTTCCGGACCGCATCGTGCGGGGAGTCCACTGCGGCGACGTGGTCTGGGGACTCGGCACGATTCACTGCCTGACCCAGCAGGAGCCCGCGCCTTAGCCCGCCCGGTCGTTTCGGCCCACAAGTAGCTTAAGGGCGTCCGCGGTTCGACTCCCCCGCACCGGGCGCGCACCGCATGCAGACGGCTCTCATCGCGGTCATCGTCGCCGTGGTGGTGGGAGCCGGGGCCATCGGCTCGGCCTTCGCCCTGGATCCCTCGATCGACCCCTGGCAGCACCCGGCGTCGGGGAGCGCCAACTCCACTCGCGTGGCCTGGACCGGCGGCTTCGCGGGCTGCTGCGTCGAGATCGGGGGCCACCACGCGTTCTCCCTCGCCCCGCCGGAGATCCCGCCCGGGACGTACAGCGCGTTCCTCAACGGTTCGGTGACCGTCACGAGCTGGACCCAGTCCAACGGCACCGGCAACGTGAGCGGACCCTGCGCGGCCGGCGGAGGCGGGTCCGCGATGTGCCAGCTCGACGTCGGGGTGTTCACCGGCGCCGCCTGGGACGCGTTCCAGTCGGGCGCGCCGCCCTCGCCGACCTGGTGCTTCTCGACGCAGACGGGTGGCTGCCTCACCACGCAGAACGTGACCTTCTCGACCACGGCCATCTCCGCGATCGCGGGGCAGAGCTGGTGGCTCGTGCTCTGGAACAACGAGACCGCCGGCTACGGCCTCACCCTGAGCTGCAGCTTCGCTCTCGCGGTCAGTCCGAACTTCTACACCCTCGGCGGGGTGTGAGGGCGGCGGCCCTCCGCGGTCCCGCATGAAGAACCCGCTCAAGGAGCGGCTCCTCGGGACGAACGCGCGGTCGTTCGGGACCTGGATCGCCTCCGCGTCGCTCCCCGTGGTCGACGTCCTGCGATCGCTCGGCTTCGACTGGTGCATGGTCGACACCGAGCATGCCCCCGTGAACCCGGAGACGCTCTCCGCGATCGTGGCGCTCCTCGGTCGGGAGGGGCCCGCGCCGTTCGTGCGGATCGGCAACGTCGACCCGTACCTGGTCAAGCAGGCGTTGGACGCCGGCGCGTACGGGGTGCTCGCCCCGCTGGTCAACACCGAAGCTCAGGCCCGCTCGCTCGTCTCCTACGCGAAGTACCCTCCCGACGGGATCCGAGGGGCGGCCGCCGCGGCGGCGTCGCGCTACGGCTTGGAGCTCGGCACCTACCTCCGGACCGCGAACGCCGCGACGATGGTCGGGGTCCAGATCGAGACCCGGGAGGCGGTCGACAACGTCGACCGGATCGCCGCGGTCGAGGGCGTCGACCTCCTGTTCGTGGGCCCCCAGGACCTGACCCTCAGTCTCGGGCTCGTCGACGACCGGAAGAATCCGGCGGTACGGGAGGCGATGCGAACGGTCGTGGCCGCCTGCGACCGTCACGGGAAGATCCCGGGAACCCTCGTGATCGACCCCGAGGAGAAGCGGGCCGCCGTCGATCTCGGCTTCCGGTTCATTTCTCTGGCAGCGGACCTGCGATTCCTGATCCAGGGCGCCCGGGCGTTCCTCGGCGATTGAACCCCGCGCTCACGCCCGCATCGGCTCGGCGCCCGGGTCGATCTTCTCCCGACCGCTCTCCAACAGACGGGCGAAGCCCCGCAGATCGCGCTGATCCACGAGACCCGCCAGCCGGTCGAGCGCGAGCCTCAGGTCCTGATACAGGCCCGCGGTGTGCGGGTTCATGGCCTGGATGTCGAGATAGAGCTCGGGGCCCTCCCGGGCGACGGCGTTCGCCAGCGTCGACTGCCGCTGGAAGGTCGTGCTCGCGGCCTGCGCGAGCTCGTGCGGCGTCGCCGGATCGGCCGAGAGCGCCGCTAGGAAGAGCAGGTTCACGGCGTGGGCCAGGCCGAGCGACTCTGCGATGAGAAGGTCGTGCCGGTCGAGCGGGACCTCCCCGATCGAGAGCGCGGACCGGGCGAACAACCCCCGGGCGGTGCGGTCCGCCTCGGGCACCCCGCACGAGACGATCAGCAGATTGCGACCCGACAGCGAGCGGGCCGAAGGGCCGAACATCGGATGCACGCTGGTCACCCGGCGTCCCGCCGCGGCCCCGGCCTTGAGCGTGCGAAGGATCGGGGCCTTGACGCTCAGCACGTCGAAGATCACCGCATCGGTCCCGGTCGCGATCGCCCGGCGCAGCAGGGAGTCGGTCGAACGGATCGGCGTCGCGAACACCAACACCTGCGAGCGGGTGGCCGCGCTCTCCACGCTCGAGAAACGGGGCCACGCGCCGCGAGTGGCCCGAGGATCCACCACGCCGACCCGGTGGCCGTCCTCCTCGAAGAACCCGGCCAGCCAGGAACCCATCGCGCCGGCGCCTCCCACGATGCCGATGTCGATCGCCGCCGGCCGAGATCGCGGCCTCGTGGCGCGCACCTCGTCCTGGACGCGCACCGATTCCTCGATCAGCCACCGCGCGAGGGCCTCGGCCCGACCGGTGGGAATGCCCGCGCGACCGAGCTCGGTCCGCCAGCGATGCAGCACCTCGGCCTCGACGCCGAAGTCCCGGGTGGAAACCCCGAGCCCCGCCTTTCGGCGGCCCACCTGACGAGCGAGCGCAAGCCGCCGGGAGATCGTGCGGGCCAATTCCCGATCCAGCTCGGCGATCTCGCGACGGAGCGCTTCGAGCCCCGCGCGGGACCGGGTCATGACTACCCCAGTCGGTGGCCCCTATGAACCCTCCCGCGAGTCGATCCGAGGCGCGGGTCATGGCGGCCGAGACCGGTGGACCGCACTCCTCGACCTCCCGACAGCTTAACCGCAGGACGCGCATCCCGGGACCATGCCCGACGTCGTCACTGGAGTCCACGCGATCACCCTGCACATCCGCGATCCCGCGCGGTCCCGGGCGTTCTACCGGGACGTCCTGGGACTTCAGGAGGTCGCCTTCAACGAGCAGCTGCGTCGGGTCGTCTTCGCGCTCCCGGGCACGACGACGCTCCTGACGATGCACGTGATGGCGCCGGGCGAGGAGGGCCGGGAACCCGGCACGGTCTCGGGCGTTGTCTTCCGGACCGCCGACCCCCGGGAGGCCTGCGCGGAGATCACGAAGCGCGGCGGCTCGGTCACCGTGCCGCCGACGGAGTTCGACACGCCCAAGGGTAAGTTCTGGCGCGCGGCGTTCGCGGACCCGGACGGGAACGAGTTCCTGATCTCGAACCGCGTCGACTGATCCGGCGTCCCCTTCAGTCCGGCCTCGATCGGGGCGGCCGCGTCAGTACGGTACAGGTCGAGTGGGCGTAGAGCACGCCCCGTGCATCGGTGAGTCGTGCCTCGGCGGTGCCCACGGTGCTGCCGGGATGCACGACCCGGCCCTCAGCGCGCATCGGCCCGGACTGCACCACGACCGGGCGGACGAAGTTGACCTTGAGCTCCAGCGTCGTGTACGAGACACCGGCGGGGAGCGTGGTATGGAACGCACACCCCATCGCGGAGTCCAGGAGCACGGTGAGGATGCCTCCGTGCACGGTGCCGAGTGGGCTGTACTCGAACTCCGCCGGCAGGAACTCGAACACCGCGCGGGAGGGCTCTACCTCGAGGAGCCGCATCGCGAGCAACTCGGCGATCGGCGGGGGCGGAAGCTCGCCGCGGACCATGGCCCGGAGCGCGTCCAACCCGCTCATTCCACGGGCCGAAGCGGCGAGCACGGCGGGGTCGCTCCACTTCACCGTCCGTTCCCGTGGCGACTCCGTCCCGGTCATCGAAGGCCGGGGGACAGCGGGGGCGGCTTATCCGTGCTCCCGGGGCCCACGGGCCGCTTCACCCTCGACCGATTCCTCTCATATGTACTGGAAGTCGATTCGGGGTACCGGCGATGCGGGATTTCGACGTCCAGCGTCCGGGGGGCCGGACCCTACGCGTCCGCGAGGACGGAGATGCCCACGGCGTGCCGGTCTTCGGCCTGCACGGCACCCCGGGCTCGCGGATCATGCACCCCCTCCACATCGAGGCCGCGCGACGCCAGCGGGTCCGCCTGCTGTCGTACGACCGGCCCGGCTACGGGGGATCGTCGGAGCAGCGGGGCCGCTCGATCGGCGACGCGGCCGATGACGTCGCGACGATCGCGGATCACCTCGGGCTGGACCGGTTCGGAGTATGGGGGCATTCCGGCGGAGGTGCTCCGGCCTTGGCCTGCGCCGCCCGACTCGGTCCCCGGATCGTGGCGGCCGCGTCGGTAGCCGGGGTCGCGCCGTACCCCGCAGAGGGCCTGGATCCGATGGAGGGCGCCGGCGAGGCGAATCGAGAGGACTTTGAGCTGATGCTCCGGGATCCGGCGAGCTGGGAGACGAAGAGCGCCGAAGAGGCCCGCCAGATGGCGGACGCGACGCCCGACATCCTACGGGGGTTCCTCCGCACGCTCTGTTCTCCCGTCGATCAGGCCCGACTGACCGACGACCTCGTGGCCTTCTTCATCGTGCAGGGACGCGAGGCGCTGCGCCACGGATGGGCCGGAGTTCGCGACGACAGTCTCGCCGGCGTCCGGCCGTGGGGGTTCGAGCTCGCCTCGATCCGGGTCCCGGTTCAGCTCTGGCACGGGGACCAGGATCGGTTCGTGCCGGTCTCCCACGGCCGTTGGCTGGCCGCTCGGATTCCCGGCGTCGAGGCCCACCTTCCCTCCGGGGAGGGGCACATCACGATGTACCTGGACCGTGTGCCGGTCGCGCAAGGCTGGATCGCCGACCAGCTTTGAACCCCTCCCGCCTCAGAAACGAGGCTCCGTTCTCGAGCCCCACGTCGCTGCTGGCACGCCCGACTGCCGAACCCGGGCGGGCGAAGCGTCTTTGTGCTCCAACTCCTCGCCGCGGGAGCCGATGACGCGCGAGTCGAGCCTCGGGGTCAGCATCGAGCGGAACGCGCCCACCCGGCTCCATCCGTTCACGCGCTTCTTCCGCGGGTTCGAGCAGAACCCCGCGGTCCGCAGCCTGTTCGGGGCCCGCACGGCGCGCGTGCTGCGCGCCCAGAAGGTCGAGTTCTTCTCGGCGCGCTTCGGCTACATGGGCACGAGCGACGTCGACGGGCATCTTCTCATCAGTACCAACCATCTCGAGAACAGCGAGTTCCGGACGGTCTATCTCGACCTGGTCCACGAGCTCTGCCACGTACGGCAGTTCCAGCGGGGCCGGCCGCTGTTCTACCCGAAGCTCTCCTACGTCGACGCCCCGTCCGAGATCGAGGCGTACCGGTTCACGGTGAAGGAGGCGCGGCGGATCGGCATGAAGGACCGCGAGATCCTGGACTACCTCCGTGTGGAATGGATCACTCCGAAGGAGCTCCGGCGGCTGGCCCGTCGCTGCGGTGTGGCTCCGAAGCGTCCGCGGCGGGTCGCGCACCGGCGACGCTTGAAGAAGTAGTCGCGACGAGGTCGCATCGATGCCGCAGGAACCCGGACGAACTCCGCACTACCGCTTCCAGGAGCTCGACGACGGGGTGTGGGCGGGCATCGCCCAGATGGGAGGGGCGGGCGTGAGCAACGCCGCCGTGCTCGACCTCGGGGGGGACCGACTGGTGTTCGACCCCGGACTCACGCCGACCTCGGCCCGGGACCTCGCGGCGTGGAGCGAGGCCCGACTTCGGGGCCCGCCGACGCTGGCGGCGAACAGCCACTGGCACCTCGACCACTTCCTCGGCAACCAGGTCTTCGAGAAGATCCCGATCTGGGCCACGCGTCGGACCCGGGAGATCATGCTCGCCTCGCAGGACGAGCGAAAGGCCGAGCTCACGCGGGAGAACCTGGAGCGAGACCTTCGGGAGCTGTCCGAGCGGCGGGATCGGGCTCCGACCGAAGCCGCCCGACGCGAGCTCGAGTGGTTCCTCGGCATGAACCGCTCCATCCTGGAGTCCCTGGACGGGCTCCGGGTCGTGATCCCGGACCGCACGTTCGAGACCCGACTGGAGCTGCCCGGTACCCGCGGCGGTCAGCTGCTCTCCTTCGGCGCGGGGCACACCGAGGCCGACGCGCTGCTCTTCCTGCCTCGGGAACGGATCGCCTATGCCGGCGACCTCGTCTGTGTCGGGGTCCAGCCGAGCATGCAGTCCGGGGACCCGATCCACTGGCTCGCCGTGCTGGACGAGATCGATCGCCTGGGGGCCGAGCGGGTGGTGCCCGGCCACGGACCGGTGGGCGGGACCGACGGGGTGGAGGAGGCCCGGGGCTACCTGACCGGCGTGCTGCGCGCGGCGGAGGCTCCGGAGGGGAGGCCGCTGCCGAAGGCGCTCGAGCCGTGGGAGGGCTCGCTCGGTCTCGAGGAGAATCTGAAGTTCACGAGGACCTGGCTGGCCCGTCGGTCGAGCGCCTGACGGACCGGGCCACGAACGTGGCCCCGCCACGACCCATAAGAACCCCCGCTCGATGGGGCTCCCCGATGTACTATTCCAGCTACGTGAAGACGATGGCGGCGGTCACGATCGGCGTCTGGATCCTCGTCGTGGCCCTGTTCACGGCCGTTCTCGGGGCCGGGGGCTTTCTGCTCGGACTGCTGTTCGGGCTCGTCTTCCTGTTCGGGTTCTACGTGAGCGTCCGCTGGGTTCAGATGGCCGTCGATTACTACGGCGGATCGCCGTTCCCGGGCTGGTTCGGGCTGGCGGGATTCACGATCGACGCCGACCCGGGCCCGAACCGTCCCATCCTCCCGGCCCCGTTGCCGCCGGGATATGCACCCACTCCCTCGAGGTCGGCGCCCTGGTCCGAAGCCCCGCCCGGGTTCCGCCCGCCGGACGCGGGCCTCTCTTTGTCGGACGTCCAGGCCTGCAACCGGTGCGGGACCATCACGACCGGGGCCGGATCGAAGTACTGTCGCAGCTGCCGGGCCGCGCTCGACGGATCGGAAACGATCGAGACCACCCCCTCCGTCGGCTGCCAGCGCTGCGGCTCCGTCACCAGCGGCCGGGCCTCCCGATTCTGCCGGGTGTGCGGCGCGCCCATCTCGTAGCGAGGATCCGACGCGGATGCCCGACTCCTCGACGCCGGGCTACGTCAAGGTCGATGGGTACCGGATCTACGTCCGCTCCTTCGGTCCGAGGGGCCGGGCCCCTCCCCTCCTCTGCGTACACGGAGGCCCCGGTTCCACGCACGACTACCTGCTTCCCCATGCCGACCTCGTACGCCGGGGCTTCCGGGTCATCTTCTACGACGCCCTCGGATGCGGTAGGTCGGACCTCCCCGAGGGGAGAGACCTGTACACGCACGAACACGATCTGCGCGTGCTCGACCTCGTGGTGGACTCCCTGCGCGCGAAACGGATCCACCTCATGGGCTCCAGCTACGGAGGGATGCTCGCGCTGCACTACGCCGCGCGCCGACCGGATCGCCTGGCCTCCTTGACGTCGGTCGGAGGGCTCTGCGATGTGCCGTACACCGTTCGGGAGATGCAGCGCCTCGTGAGGGAACTGCCGGCTCGGGTCCAAGCCGTGCTCCGCCACTATGGGCGCCGCGGCGAGTACACCCACCCTCGCTACGAGGAGGCGATGATGGAGTTCTACCGGCGGCACATCTGCCGGCTCCGGCCCTGGCCGGAGGGAGTGGCTTCGGCGCTCGCAAAGATGAGCCGACCGGTGTACGAAACGATGAACGGGCCGAACGAGTTCACGATCGTGGGGAACATCCGGAACATCGACTTCAGCGACGAACTCTCCCGCATCTCCGTACCCAGCCTGATCGTCCATGGCCGGTACGACGAGGTGACCCCCAACGTGGGCGCCCGGATCCACTCCCGGATCCCGGACTCTCGACTCAAGATCTTCGCCCGGAGCTCCCACCTGAGCTTCTGGGAGGAGCGCGCCGACTATCTGCGGCTCGTGGGCGACTTTCTGCAGGCCCACTCGACCTAGGGTCCTTCGAAGGAGAGCCGCCCGCTCGAAGCCGGCCGGGTCGGGGCCGATCGTGGGCCCAACCGTGCGGCGGTCCGGTGGCGGTCGCTCGCCACGACCTGGTACCGGCGGTCCGGTTATTTGGCACGCCGATTCGAAGACGACGATTTGCGCGGCTTATCCGATCGCCTCGTCCCGCGGCCCGCTGGCGGGGCGCGTCGAGCGGCCTCGGTGCGGATGAAGGCGGCGGGGGCACCGACCAGCCAGAAGACGTTGCCATCCAAGTCCTCGAACTGCGCCATGTCGCCGAATCCCTTGCCGCTGGGCCGCTGAACGATCTTCACTCCGGCGCGGTCCAGGCGGTCGACGAGGCTCACGATCTCGTCGGTGATGAACGCGATCCCCGTGTTTCCAGGCTCCACCGGCGCGAACCCCTCGCAGAGGTGGAGGACGAACGCGTCCCCCGGGGGTGCGACCAGCAGCGCGTGCCCGGTGGTCTCGCCGACGGTGTGCACGCCGAACCCGAACTTCTCTTGCCACCACTGTGCCGCTGCATCCTTGTCCGAAACTACCACGGCGACGTCCGCCAGCGCGAGCATGGTCTTCAAGGCCCGAAACCCTCCACGGGCTTAAGGGAGGGCAGGGGAGGGAGAACGCCCCTCCCCCGCCGGCGCTGGGCGCGGACCCGTAACTCCGTGACCCGGACCCCCGAGAAGGGCCCGGACCCAGATGGACCCGGAGCCTCAGCCGCCGGTCCCGCCCCGGGACGACGTCGAGCCCGGCCCAGTGGCCGGCGAGGGCCCTACGATGCTCACGACGTCGTGCGGGTCGAAGATTCGATGGAGAAAGCTCGAGTCCTGGTCGCCCCGCTGACAGACCGCCACGATCGGCGCCCGGGCCGCCCCGGACGCCGAGTCCGGTTGCGTGATCAGGTAGTCGAAGAAGACTCCCTCGTGCAGCGGCTTCCCGGTCGAACTGGCCACGAGCGTGATCTCGTGCGCGTTCAACCACTCGATGAAGGGGTGGGGCACCGCGTCGTCCTTGCAGAAGAGGCCCAGAAGCCGCTCGAGATTGGCCACCACCAGGACTCGAGGGCGATCCCGTTGGAGCAGGTGCTCGATCGCCCGCTGGATCGGCTCCGACATCCGCACGAAGCTGTCCAGTTCCTGGGCCTCGCCCCGCTGGCCGTTCGGTTGAAGGTACGTCCACATCCGTTGCTCGCTGATGCCGGGGGCCGGGCTGAAGGCGTGCGCGGGAGCCGCCAGGCCCCGCTCGGGGTCGCTCGGCGGTAGGCCGCCGGCCGCGGCGTCGGAGACCTCGACCCACGCGAACCGTGGGTCCATTCCTTGGGCCGCCCGGGTCGCAAGGCGATTCACCTCGTCGCGATTGGGCCCCCAGACGTAGAGCGAGGTCACGACGTCCGGGGAGTCCGGCGGCGTCGACAAGAAGCCTCCGAGCATTGGACTCGAACGACCCCGAGCGAGAGTGGGCGTCCTATTTATTCGTCATGGAGACGGCGAGGGTCGCACGTTTCCCCGGGCTTGGACGGAGGCGGGCCCGCCGGAGCCCGCCGAGCCGTAACGGCCCGTGAGCCCGGGCACCGCCCAGTCGGAGGTGCTAGCGCTTCGGGGCGAATCGGCCCGGGTCGAAGGCGGACAGGTCGAAGCCGGGGTCCGCTTGGTTCACGAGACGTGACACCACTTCGCCGACCACGCTTGCAAACTTGAAGCCATGACCGGAACAGGCGCTGACCAGGACGATGCTCGGATACCGGGGGTGACGACCGATCAAAAAGTCATGGTCCGGAGCCATGGTCATCAGACAGGACATCCATTCTCTTTCCCTGGCCTCGACGCCCGCGATCGAATCGTGGACGAAGTTGCGAACCGGCGCCGCGTCGGCCTCGTGCAGCTCCCGATCAGCCGACTCCGGGGTCGTGGCCTTCTTTCCCGCCCACGCCCCGACCTTGACGCCCTCTCCGAAGTCGGGCAGACCGTAGGTCTCGAGTCCGGGCCGTCGATCGAAAATGAACACCGGCATCCGGTCGGGGGTCACAAAGTCGGCTCTCGATGCCGAGAACCAGAGGACGAACTGCCGCTCCACCTCGAGGGGGAGCCCGAGGTCCGTCAGGAGCCCGGACGTCCACGAGCCGGCGGTCAGTACCAGGGAGCGAGCGCGATACTCCCCCGCCGGGGTCGCGACGGTGACCGAATCTCCTTCGGAACGCCATCCTCGCACGGCCTCTCCGTAGTGGAGCTCGGCCCCATGCTGCAACGCCCCGTCGACATGAGCCTGCATGCAGTTCTCCGGGAACAGCGCGCCCGCGTCGGGATCCCAGAACGCGACCTCGTCCTCGTGCAGAAGGAACTGCGGAAATCGGGCCTGCACCTCCGCGCGCTCGAGAACTTGGCCCGGTAAGGAGAACGCCTCTGCGCTCCGGCGGGCTCCCGCGATCGTGCGGGCGGCGGGACGGCCGATGTACAGTCCCCCCGTCTTCTGAATGATCCTGGCCTTCGAGCCGTGCTGCAGCTCGTGCCAGAGTCTTTGAGCTCTCTGGGTCAACGGAACGTATACCGGTCCCTCCGAGTACGCCGTCCGATAGATCCGAGTCCGACCGTGCGAGGAGCCGTTGAGATGGTTCGGCCCGAACTGCTCGATCCCGAGGACATGGCCCCCGGATCGGGCGAGATGGTAGGCGGAGGCCGATCCGGCACCCCCGAGACCCACGACGATCGCATCGAATTCCGGCATCGGACCCGAACCCTCAGCCCCCAGGGGAGATAGAGCTGGGTGGAAGCCCGGGGGCACCTATCCGAACTGATTCATAGCGCTCGGATCCTCGCGGCGACATGGCGGGACCAGGGAAGACTTGGGTCGGCTCCATCGTGATCGAATGCAAGGAGGTCCAGCGCATGATCGAGTTCTGGTGCTCGGCCCTCGGATACCGCGTTCGAGAGCCGCGCGACGAGGACTTCGTCGTCCTCGTCGATCCGGAGAACCACGGCCCGAACATCGATTTTCAGCTGGGCGAAGCTCCCGGCAGCGATTACCGATTCCACCTCGACCTCTACTCCTCCGATCCCGAGGGAGAGACCCGGCGCTTGATCCAACTCGGAGCCAGGTTGCTCGAGCCCGCACGGGAGGGCCGGGACTTCGTCACGCTGGCCGACCCCGACGGCAATCCTTTCGACGTGATCGACAAGAAGGGGTTCCACTTCGGCCAGCGGGTCTGACGGGGCCCGGCGGGGCGCAAGGTGCCTTACAACCCGGGCCGGCGGTCGGTTCGTGGTCGGGGCCGGGCCGGCAGTCCTTATGCGGGGTGAGAGTTCCTCGACGAGTCGGTTTCGGGTGCATCGCTGCACCCTGCGCCGTAAGGTCGGGCCGTGAAGCGAACCCTCGGAGAGCTGCTGTTGATGGCCTCGCTCGTCTTTGGCGTGCTTCTCCTGGGGATGGGCGGGTTGCTCTTCCTTCAGTCGCACGCCGGCCATCCCACGACCCCGGACGAGACGGGCGCCACCATGTTCCTCACGCTCGCCTTCCTGTCGACCTTCTGGGCCGGGCTGGTCGCGATCTGAACTGCACCCGTCCCGAAGGGGGAGCGGATCGTTGCCTCCTCCCCTGCCCAGGAATGGACCCCCGTGCGGGAACAGCTCTGGCGGAGGGCCCGCGCTGACACGCGGAGATTCTCGGCCGCCGGGGGGGCGCATTCCGGGCGACGCTCAGGCCGGAGCCCAGGGTCCGCACCGTGCGCGGTGGGACGTGTGGCCGAGCTGTTCGCTCAGCCGAGCGACAGAAGGTCCACGAATCGATCGGCTTCGGCCCGCACACGGTCCACATCCGCGTGGGCCTCAAGCACGAGCACCAGGACCGCCTTCGAACCGGCTCCGAGCACCAGGGTCCGCGAATCGGTCCCGTCGACCGTGATGCGCCCCGGGGGCGCCCGACCCATCTCGAGGTTCGCGGTCACGGCCGCGCCGTACAGGGTCGCCCACAGGATCGCGAACGTGTCGGCGTAGATCCCGTCCGGGAGACTGGCGAACAACACGGTGCCGTCGCGCGACAGGAGGGCCGCTCCGAGACTGCCGGTTCGGGACTTCAGGTCCTCGAGGACCGCCGAAGGACTTGGATGGGCCCACATCGTTCTTCCCCCCTACTTCGGCTGCGGCACGAAGGAGACGTACGGGAGGCCCTTGACCCGGTCCGCCGTGACGACGAAGCTCGGGAACGAGGGTCGGACCCCTCGGATGATGAGCCCGACGTCGTCTCGGTGCAGCGCGAACTCGGCGTCGGCCGCGCTCCGAACCCCCGCCGACATCCCGAGGCCGGGTCGCAGCAGGCCGATCCCGAGATTTCCCACGATCTTGACGCGCTTGATCCCGTAGGACGTCGACTTGAGGGCTGCCTCGGCGCCCATCCCGGTTTCGAACGCCTCGAAGGCCGTGTACTCGATGATCGGCTTCTTGTGACCGCCCTGGGCCTCCTTCTCCGCGGCCACCATCTTCTGGATGGCACGCTGCCTCGGGATCGGCTCCCCCTCCTTGGCGAGGTTCACGACATAGGACAGTCCATGGTCCTCTCCGAAATAGTCGACGACCCGGACCCGAGTGTCGAATCGGCGACGCGTGGCGTAGCGCGTGAGCCGTCCGCGGAAGGCGTGCGGCGAATCCCGAGAGGGGAGGACGGCGATGATGCCGCGCGACTGGTAGAGGAAGTTGAGGAAGATCGGGAACAGGATGAGGTCGAGATCCTCCAGATCCACCGTCTCGTCGAGCGTGAAGAGCGTCTCGCTGCCGCGGCGGAACCCGCCGCCGATCAGTCGATCGAGGTCCGGGATGCCGCTCGAGTACCGCCCTTCGGGATCGTTCGTGGGCACCCAACCGGTCTCTTCGCTGGCCGCGGTCGCGCGGACTCGCATGGTGAAGGAGAGTTGCGAAGGGGTTCTTAGATTCATTCCGATTCGAGGGTCGATTTTCTGACGGTACTCGCGTTCCATTTCCGGGTGCGGCGGTTCCGGCTCCCGGTCGCGGTAGCCCGACAACCGGGCGCCGAGGCACAGGAACTCGTGGTGGGAGTTCGGCCAGCGCTCACAGAATTCTGTGAGCGAGCCCGTGTGCTCCGGGGCCGCCACTCACGCGCTCGGGCGCTCGGGGAACGGGTTCGCATCCACAGCGGGTCGCTTCTTGCGGACCCCCTGGAACCGGTAGACCAGGCGCTCGGACTCGGAGCCCGCCGTGCCCTCGAGGTCCCGGTCGATCGAGAGGCCCTTTGATCGGGCCACGGACAGGAGAGCGCGGACCAGTTCGAGCGGCACACCGACCACGATGCGTGGGAACCCGCTCCGGCTCGACTGTCCGGTCAAGATCCGATAGGATGGCCCCACCCTGGGCGGACGGAGCCGCTGGTTCACCTCCGCCGAGGCTTCGCGCACTTCGATCGAGAACTTGGAGTCGGTCCACTCCATCATCGGCGAGCGGCCCCGCCGGAACCAGAACTGGATTCCCTGCTCGCTCAGCTCGACCGAGGTCGGCCATCTCGAGATGGAAAGCAGGATCCGGAATAGGCCGATCGCAGCGGCGAGAAGGAGCGCCGCCGGCAGGAACAGGAGGAGCGACCCGTAGAGAAGCGCGAGGACGATGAAGACGGCGGCCAGTGCGAGGGAGGCGATCCCGGTCGCCCATCGCACGCCGAGGGCCCCGCGCAGCCGAGCGCGGTCCTCGGCGACCTCGCGGGCGAGGTCGAACTGGGCGGGCAGGGTGGGAGGAGGAGCCTCCACCGGATTGGCCGTCGGGTCCCGGGTCTCGAAGTAGGTCCCATGCGTGCGGAGCGGCCCGGTGGCCGCGTGCGAGTCGATCGGTTCGGGGGACATGCCTCGACTCCGGTCGAGAGCAGCGACCGACCTATGAAAGCCCCTCGGCGCCCGCCGGGCGGCGACCTTCAAGCCTACGGGCCGTATCGGCCCTTCGATGGACGCGAAGGACCTTCGGGACTTCTACGAATACCTGATCGACAGCCGGTCCCGGATGCTCGAGAAGGCGCGTTCCCTGGGCTGGGCCGAGTTCAGCCGGGATCGCGGGGCCACCTGGGGGTCGATGCTGCTCGTCTATCTGCACATGCTCGACGTGGAAGAGGCGTGGCTGCAGGTGGCCGATCGCCGAGGGGGTACGGCGGCCGAGTCTCCCGATCGGAAGGCCGGCGACTATCGGGACTTCGACGCGGTCGCCGCGGACAGTCGGAAGGTCGACGCGCTGACCCGGAGCCGTCTCGCCCGTCTCCAGGACTCGGACCTCGGCGTGGAGATCGAGTTCTTCTGGCCCGAGAAGTTGGTCCGGACCTACGAGCGCCTCGCGGTCCATGCGTTCGTGGACGAGGTGGCCCATCTCGGCGAACTCGTCTGCCTGTTCTGGCAATCGGGGGTCGAGCCCCCCTTCATCGACTGGCTCGACTACCGGCTCCCGCCGTAGGCCCCGACTCAGCTCAACCGGCGGGGCGCGTCGCCCAGGGCCTCGTTGAGGGCGGCGGCGAACACGTCGGGGGTCGAGAGGTTCACGAGGTGGTCGGCTCCCGGTATGGAGATCAGTCGGGCCCCGGGGATCGCGCGCACGATCCGGCGGGCGAAGAACACTTGGGCCGGGTTGTCGCGGTCCCCCATGGCGACCGTCGTGGGGACGCGGATCTCGGAGAGCCGCTTCTCCGAGGGCGGGCGGGGTTCGGCCCGGGCCAGGCTCCGGTCGGTGAAGACCTCGATCGCATTCTCCGCGACCATGGTCCTCCAACGCTCGAGCGCCTCTCCCTCGAGTGCGGAGCACCAGAGCTGACGCAGCAGATCGATGGCGAGGTCCGTCTTCTTCGCTTGCCAGGCGGCGAAGATCTCCCGGGAGAGCTTGTCGTCCCGCTGGAACGAGGCGAGCTCTTCCGGTGTGTAGGGTTCGAGCACCCCGCCGGTCAGCCCGGGAGCGGATAGGAACAGGCCGGCGACCGAGTCGGGGTGCGCGAGCGCGTAGTCCACGGCGATAGCTCCGCCCATGCTCGAGCCGACCAGGAAGACCCGATCCACCCCGACGTGATCGAGGAGACGTTCGACGTCGCCGATGAGCGGATAGGGAGCCGAGGCCGGGGTGGAGGCCCGGAAGCCCCGCAGGTCGTAGCGGATCGTCTGGTGTTTCTTCGAGAGCCAGGGGAACTCCCGGTCCCAGAGTCGACTGTCCGCGATCACCGAGTGGATGAGGAGGACCGGGTCTCCTCGACCGGCGGCCTGAAAGGCGAGTCGACCGCCCGGGACCTCGACCGTGTCGTACTTGGGCGACTTCGTGGGGGGCTTCTTCGCCATGGTATTCGATACGACTCGGACCGGCTATTTGACTTAGAAATGGGGGGTGGTGAAACGGCCGATGGAGTCCGAAGTCGAGAGGAGCCTCCCACGAGCGGAGCCCGAAGGCGTTCGGCGCGCTTGGGAGCGCTAGCCGGAGTTCGTAAGTCCGAGGCGCTCTCGCATCCGCTCGTTCGCGGCGAGCAGGTCGAGACCTCGAGCCACCCGCGGTCGGATCTCGCGCAGCGCGGCAGCCTCCAGGAAGGACCGTACTTCCTGACTGCGGCCGATCCCAAGGTACGGGACCGACCGGCCCACCATGATGCCGGGG
>JASHYV010000168.1 GCA_030064695.1 Thermoplasmata archaeon | reverse complement strand
GCGAGATGCGACCAGATCCCGTCCACGGAGATGCCGAGAACCTCGGCGTTATGCTTCTTGAACTCGGGCATCACTTGGGCGTACAGCCCCATCTGATCCGAGCACACCGGGCTCCAGTCCGCCGGATAGAACGCGAGCACCACCGGTCGTCCCAGGAGCTCCTGGAGCGAGACGCTCTGGTCGGGCGTCGTCTTGAGCGTGAAGTTCGGCGCGCGGACGCCCGCCTTCAGGATCGACGGCTTGCCGACTGAGGCCCTGGCCATTGGGGCTCACTGGCCGAACAGAGCCATAAGGATTCCATCTCCTCGAGGGAACCTGCTTCCGAGAGGAAGTCGGTTGCAACTCTCGTTGCGCCCCAACTGCGCATCCAGCGCGCCTCCCGAGTGACGGCGCCCACTGACGACAATGGCTATCTCGTCATTCTGCGGTGGCACAATGGGGTCGAGCATGGACACGGTTACGGTCTCGACCGAGTTCCAGGTGGTCCTTCCAGAACAAGTGCGTCGGCGGATTGGCATTCGGGCTGGCGATCAACTGGCCGTGATCGCGAAACACGGAGTCATCACCCTCGTTCCCGTTCGGCCCTTCGAGGCATCCCGCGGCGTGTTTCAGGGCACCCCGCTTGACCCTCTCGACGTGCGAGACGAGTCCGAGCGCTTCTAGGGGCAAACTACGATGGCCACCGACCCGTTCGGCCCTTTGTAGCGTTCGCTAACAGCTATCGCCCGGATTTTGGCGGGGTGCGGCCGAAGACGATCACCATCGCAACCACCGTGCCGGCTGCTCCGACAGAGACCACGAAGAGGGCGAGGGCGTTCCAAGACGGGAAGGGCTGCGCGGCAGCGGGGAGGTCAATGACAACCGTGACGCCACCGGGCGGAACTAATACGAATTCTCCCGCACCTCCGAATCCCGGATAGCTGGGAATGTCAAGAGTGTAGAAGTAGGTCTGATTCACGAACGCCGGGGCGATGGTGAGCTCGGGTTGGCTGTACCAGGTGACATTGGCCTCGAGACCGGGGCCCATAATCCAGATCGTCCAGGTATCGCCCGCCGGAAGGCCCACCAGTTGAAACGTCAATCGCGCGGTCGTGTCGAAGTGAATCGGCAGCAGTGCACCATAACCCTGCACTTCTACAGTGCCGTTCCCTTCCTCGGAAGAGTAGATGCCCGTCCGAGGGACGCTGTAGTTGTACGTTCCGTTCGGCTCGGAGAACGCGATCGTCTCCGCCGTGGAATTCTCCGTCGTACCGTTGAGCTCGACAGACCAGTTGGTCCCGGAGGGCAGCCCGAACTCGCTGAAAGCGACCGCGTAGTCCGGCGGTGGAGACGGAACTCCCAGCACCGTGAGGTTACGACCGGCCGCTCCGCCCACGTACAGCCGTTGGTCCAGGGGATCATAAACAATCGAGGAAGGAGAGCTTCCCACCTCGATGGAGCCGATAGGTGAGTTCGTCCGAGAGTCTACCGCAGTGAGGTTGGACCCCGCCTCGTTCGCAACATAGATGGTCGCGTCCGCGGAGTCGTACGCCATGGCACCGGGCTCGCTGCCCACTGCGATTGAGCCGAGGGCAGCGGCGGCGTCCGGGTCAATCACGGTCAAATTGGCGGAGCCGTTGTTCGCCACGTATACCAACCCGTTGCCCGGGTCGTAGAGAACACCGTCCGGCTCCGTGCCGACGGATATGCTCGCGACAAAGCTGCCGTTAACGGCGTCCAATACGGTGACGTTGTCCGAGAACCGGTTTGCGACGTAGACGTCCCCGACGACGGGGTCGACCGCGATCGCGTCTGGGTAGCTACCGACCGGGACCGAGCCGAAGATCCAGTCAGAGGCGCCATTGATCAGATCAACTCGATCCGTAATCGGGTCCGCCGCGAACACCGTTCCGGTCGACGGGTCGGCGGCCATGTACTGAAAGTCGGCAAACCCGAGGGGACTGCCGTCCCAGGTGTAATTGGTCGCCCCCATGGCCCCGGTACTACCGTTGACGGCGCTGCTCCACGCTTCGGTGTAGAAGTCCGCGTCCCCCGTCCATCCGCCGACATAGACGAGGTTGGACGCGTTGTCGTACGCGAGCGCGTACGAGTTGGGCTCAGATCCTCCCGAGGCCACTACGCCTGGCCCGGTCAGATTGACCTTCGCCACAATCGTGGCGGTAGCGGGATCGACCAGCGTCAAGTTGGCCGTAAGAGCCAGAACGGCGAGGTAACCGTTCTGAGTGTCCACGGCGACGTTCCAGGGCCAGAGTCCGGTGGGCACCATCCCGAGGACCTGAAGGGCCGGCGCGGCGTGCCCTGCCGATCCGACCCGCTCGCTCAACGTCGGTACTGCGCCGACCGAAACAGGGCTCGGCCCGTTCGCCCCGACAGTAGCCGAGAGAAAATGGCCGCTTAGGCTGGCGCTCAGCTGGAGAATCGCGAGGAGCGGAACGACAGTGCCGAGCCAGCGCCCTCCGGGCCGGCGGGGTGTTCGCATCGATTCCCCTAGCGGCTTCTCTATACCCTCCAGCTTCGCAAATACTTTCCATCGGGCGTGCAACTCAAATTGCAGCCGAGTGCATAGTCCGCGGGCGACAGGGCGCGACCCCGGCGCCGTTACCGAGCGAATCTCCGGAAGAAGCTGTCCGCCTTCCAGGTTGGTCGCTTCGGCTCGTTAGAGACTCCCAGCATGAACCGACCCAGCAGATCGGTAAATTTCGCAGCCGCCACGAGGTCCACCGGCTGCTCCAGGTCGTCGGCTGGAGAATGATACCTCTCGTGGAGCCAGGTGCTGGCCGTCGCTTCCTCGGGCGACCCCTTCGAATATCCGATCGACATCATCAGGGCCGGAACTCCAATCTTCACGAAGTTGTACTGGTCGCTTCGGATGAACAGGACGCGCTCGGGCTCGTGGTCCCCGTGCACTTCGATGCCAGCTTCGCCCGCCAGCGTCCTAAGGTCACTCCCGAGCGACGACTCCTCGAATCCGGGCGCCTCGAGGTACCTCATCGGAAACAGCGGGAAGAACATGTCCATGTTCAGGTCCGCGATCAGCCGGCCCTCGACCGTCGGGTGCCTCGCAAAGTATTCGGAACCGAGAAGGCCGTTCTCCTCGCCGGTCACCGCCAGGAAGAGGATCGAGCGTTTAGGCTGCTGAGGAAGGTCCCTCATCCGACGGGCGATCTCGATCAGCGTCGCCACGCCCGAGGCGTTGTCCATGGCGCCGTGGTACACCGGATCTCCATGGACCGGCTCGCCGATCCCCAGATGGTCCAGGTGGGCCGTGCCCACCACGTATTCGTTCTGCAGGGGCGACTCGCTCCCCGGCCAAACCCCGACCACGTTCGTGGAGCGCGTCGTTCCCCGCTTGACCTCGACGTGCGCCCGGAGCCGAACGTTCAGGGGGAACCGAGGCAATGGACCCGGCGCCCCCAGTCGGTCCATGATCTCCGACCCCGTATGTCCGCTCTCGGGGAGGAGCAGATCGAACCGATCGGGATTGAATACCACGCTCAACGGCAGCGGGCGAGTCTCCTCGGGCCCGCGCTCGCTCAGCTCGAGCTTCGGCAGCGGGACCCAGGCGGCGAAGCGATCCCACGGAAGGTCGGGGATCTTAGGGTTCACGAGCCGTACGCTGCCCACGGCTCCGGCGCGCCGAAGGGCCCGATTCCGCTCCGCGGTCGACTGGAAGTGGGCCTTGATCGAGTCGGGGATATCCGACGGACCGCCCCGGAAGTAGACCGCGATCTTGCCCCGAAGGTCGACGTCCGCGAGATCGTGGTAGTCGAGCTCCGGAATATCGAGACCGTAGCCGACGAAGACCGCCTCCGCCTCCACGTCCGGGAGCGTCGCTGAGGTCACCCAGATCTGCGCGGCATCCCGAAGCGTCAGCTTCTGTTCGGAGGTCCCTCGCAAGAGACTCAGCGAGCTCTGGGACTCGACGAGTTCGTTCACGAGGAAGTCGATCGATTGCAGATACCCGTCGGTCCCCGCGGGTTTCAGCCCCGCGCGTCGAAATTGGTCGGCGACGTAGTCCGCCGCCCGTTGATACCCCCGACTCCCGGTGGCGCGTCCTTCCATCGAGTCGTCGGCGAGCACGCGCACATGCGACCACCAGGCTCGTCCCTCGGCTTCCCAGTCCGGTTCCGTCAACCGCTCACATCCTCGAAGGTGCTCGGGAACATCGGTGAGCCGCCGGGCTTCTTAGCTACGCGGAAGGCTCGCAGGCCTTCGTCCTCGATAGGGACGGCTCCCCGGTACGGGACCCGGAGGGTGCAAGCGAACTTACGCC
>JASHYV010000167.1 GCA_030064695.1 Thermoplasmata archaeon | reverse complement strand
CACGCGCGCCGTGTCGGGAGCGACCCCGGCGGCGGTCAGGAGCCCCGAGAGGCCCTTCTCATCGATCGGCTTTCCGGCGGCGTTGAGCAGCAGTGCACCATACACGTACTCCATCGTTTTCACTCCGTGGGTTTGTGGGGGACCTTCAGGCTCCTGTAAGCTTTTGGACGGCCGCCGCCTCGCGCATCGCCTTCACGAAGAGCGGCTCGACCGTCTCCTTCGTCACGTACCCGGTCGCCAGCGCCACGCCCAGGGCCCGGCGATGGGCGCGGCCGAGCAGGTGCGGGACCGTCTCGGGGGTCGCGTAGGCGAGCTCGAGCGCGAGACCGAGGGCGCGGTGCGCCGCGCGAGCGATCTCCGCCCGCTGCGCGTCGAGATCGATCGCCAGCACGCTGGGCGGGTAGAACGTCGCCCCGTCGACGACGGCGCGGAGCTCGAGGCCGACCTCGAGCGGGTAGATCTCCATGCGGGTCAGCAGGCTCGCGACCTCGCGGGAGATCGTTTGACCGGCCTTCACGATCGTGACGTCCTTCTTGAGGACGACCTTCCCCTTCTCGATCGCCGCGGGGAAGCCGGCGTGCTGGAGCTCGCCCACGATCGGTCCGGGCTTGAAGCTCGTCGTCGTGGCCGCCACGAAGATGTCGTGCGGGGCCACCTCGCCGCCGCGAGCTGGGCTCGGCGAGCGGGTGCGGACGAACTCCTGGTAGAGCGCGAACGGATTCCCCTCCGCGGCGAGCAGCGCGGTCTGGTCCTCGACGTGCTCGAGCAGCGAGGAGAGCGCCGGCCGGTCCTTCGCGGCCGCCTCGAGGGCGTGGCGGATGGACGAGTTCGTCGCAACGACGATCGGGTGCTGCCGCTCGCGCAGCTCGTGACGCATCGATTGGAGCGCCGCCGCCGGGACCCCACGGACCCCGACCACCGCGGTCACCGGCTTCGCCAGCACGGCCGCCTGGAGGCGGGCGACCCGCTCCGCACGGGCGGGCGGAACGGAACCTCGACCCGGCATCGCCCCTCCTACCAGAGCCGGACCGCCGGCCCCATCGTCGTCTTCACGTAGACGGAGTCGATGTTCGAGCGGCCCCGCTCGAGCTTGCCGACGATCCGCGCCAGCACCGCGTCGACGTTCTGCGCGATCTGCTCGGGCTTCATCGCCCGCGTCCCGACGGGAGCATGGAAGGTCCGGTTCCCCTTCGACCGGATCCGGACGGAGCGCTTCAACGCGTTCACGAGGTTCGAGGGATCGCTGCCGGGCGGGACGGGTCGAGGCATCTTGCCGCGCGGGCCCAGGACCACGCCGAGCCGCTTGCCGATCGTCGGCATGAGCGGCGCCTCGGCGAGGAAGAAGTCGACATCCGAGACCAGCTTCTTGGTCGCCTTCTTGTCCTTGCCGAGCTCGTCGAGCTGGCCCGCCGACAGCACGAGGTCGGCGACGCCCTTGACCTTCGCCTGGAGCTCGGGAGAGCCGAAGACCGCGACCTTGACGGTCTTTCCGCGGCCGTTCGGGAGCGGGACGTCGTCCTCGAGCCGGTTCTTCGGCACGGTGAGATCGAGGTCCTTCAGGTTCACCGAGACCTCGATGGTCTCGGAGAACTTCCGCTCGGAGGCCTTGCCGAGCGCCTCGGTGACGACCTCGAGCGACGGACGATCCGGCATCGGAAATTCCTCCCCGCGGGAGGGCGGCGGCGCCGAGAAGGCTTCCCTACATAAGCGTTGGCTCGCGAACGGAGGCGCCGGGCCGGTCGCGACCACCGCCGGTAAACCGGGGCGCCGGGCGGCCCCCGTCGGGGCCCGGCGGCCGCCCCCAACCCTATATAGGAAGGCCGACTGCGCGCCCGCCGATGCACTATCCGAAGGTCGTGTCGACGTACTGCCCCAAGTGCAAGACGCACACGGAGCACGACGTCGAGAAGGACAAGAAGCGGCCGGCCTCGGAGCTCGCGTGGGGCCAGCGCCGGTTCCGGCGGGCCACGCGCGGCTACGGGGGCTTCCCCCGGCCGAAGCCGGAGGGCCGGGCCAAGGCGGTGCGTCGCGTGAACCTAAAGTTCCGCTGCAAGAAGTGCAAGTACACCGTGAAGCCCGCCAGCTGGCGCGCGAGCCAGCTCGAGCTCGTGGAGAAGCACTGAGGAGCATCCGATGCGAGGCCCGTCCCCCTTCTGGATCGTGAAGTGCCCGGATTGCTCCACGGAGCAGACGATGTTCAGCCGCCCCGCGATGGTCGTCAACTGTTCGGTCTGCGGCGCCACGCTCGCCGTCCCCACCGGGGGCCGGGCCCAGCTCCGCGGCGAGCTCGTGCGGCCGGTCTCGCCGTAGGCCGGAAGGACGGGGTCCGATGGCACTCCGCTCCGAGTTCCCGGAGGAAGGGGACCTGGTCATCGGCACGGTCACCTCCATCCGAAACTTCGGGGCGTTCGTCACGCTGGACGAGTACAACAGCCGCGAGGCGTTCATCCACCTCTCCGAGGTCGCCACCGGGTGGGTCAAGTACATCCGGGATCACATCCGCGAGGGCCAGAAGATCGTCGCGCGCGTGCTGCGCGTCGATGCGACGAAGGGCCAGATCGATCTCTCGCTCAAGCGGATCAACGACCACCAGCGGCGCGAGAAGACCCAGGGCTGGAAGAACGAGCAGCGCGCGCTCCGTCTCGTGGAGCAGGTCGCCCAGGCGCTGAAGATCCCCTCCGAGCAGGCGGTCGAGCAGTTCGGCCCGTCGCTCGTCGAGAAGTTCGGCTCCCTCTTCGCCGCCTTCGAGGTGGCGTCGGCGGACCCGAAGCGGTTCCAGAAGGAGGTCGAGAAGTCGCCGTGGTCGAGCGCGTTCCTGAAGGTCGCGCGGGACAACATCGTCCCGCCGCACGTCACGATCCTGGGGACGCTCGAGATCACCGATGCGTCGGCCGACGGGCTCGACCACGTCCGGGAGGCGCTCCTCGCCGCCGAAGAGGCGGACACGGGGGCCGTGGAGGTCCAGTACGTTGGGGCCCCGCGCTACCGGATCCGGGTGCAGGCGAGCCAGTACAAGCAGGCCGAGGAGACGCTGAAGCGCGCCACCGACGCCGCCCTCAAGTCGATCAAGGCCTCCGGCGGGGAGGGCACGTTCGCCCGCGCATGAGCGAGTCGATCCTGCGCGTCTGCCGCGGCTGCGGACGGTACACGTTCCGGGCGAAGTGCCCGGAGTGCGGTGGCGCCACGCGCACCCCGCACCCGGCCCGGTTCGACCCGGGCGACCGGTACGGCAAGTACCGTCGGATGCTACTCGCCGAGGTCGGCGCCCGATCGGAGTGATTCCGTACGAGCGCGCAGATCCACCGCATCAAGGTCATCAACGACGTGAGCGACCTGGTCCCGATCCTCCGGGCCGTCGACTCGCCGGTGAAGCAGAAGCTGGTCCAGCGCCTGGGCGAGGCGTGGCTCACGCTCCAGGACGTCTCGACCGAGTTCGGCGAGGAGGGCGAGCGCGCGCTCGCCTTCTTCGAGAAGCTGCGGCTGATCGACACGCGCTGGGTCGCGCGCGAGGGCCGGCGGCAGCCGGACAAGAGCTACCACTTCTACTACTCCACGATCAACATCTCGACGACCTCGCCCCTCGGCGAGATCTCCGAGGTGCTCGCGATCGCGATGATGGGCCCCAAGGAGTACGCGAAGCTCGAGCAGAAGATCTTCGACGCCGTCGGCACCGAGGGCCGCTTCTTCTCCGACGTGGCGGAGGAGCTCGGGATGTCGCCGACCCGCCTCAAGGGGCTCGTGAAGCGGTCGGAGAAGCTGGAGTACCGTGGCCACCGCATCGAGCGGTTCGAGGCGGAAGCGTCCGAGTAGGCCGCCCGCCGTCTCCGTCCTCCGGGTCGGCCACCGGGCCGGCCGCGATCCGCGGCTCACCACCCACCTCGCCCTCACCGCCCGCGCGCTCGGCGCGGAGCGCCTCTACCTGCACCCGTGGGACCCCGACCTCGCCCGACGCGTCGAAGCGGTGCGGGACCGATGGGGCGGCGACTTCGAGATGCGACCCGCCGAGGAGTGGCGCCGCGTCGTGCGGGAGTTTCCGGGACCGGTCGTGCACCTTACGATGTACGGGCTCCCCGCGGAGCGCGTGCTCCCTCGGTTGGCCCGCGCGGAGCGGCTCCTGCTCGTCGTCGGCGGCGCCAAGGTCCCGGCCGACCTGTATCGACTGGCCACGCACAACGTGGCGGTCGGACACCAGCCGCACAGCGAGGTCGCGGCGCTCGCCGTGGTGCTGGCGCATCTGCGCGGTCTCCCGGACGCCCGGCCCTGGCCGGGGGCCAAGGCCGTGATCGTTCCGCGAGCCCGCGGCAAGAAGGTGCGCGGAGGGCGTCGTTGAGCGAGGAGCTACCGGCGATCCCCGCACGGGGCCTGCCGATCTCGGCCCGGGCTCCGGGCAAGTGCATCGTGTTCGGGGAGCACGCGGTCGTGCACGGTGCGCCGGAACTGGTCTTCGCGATCGACCTCGCGACGCAGGTGATCGTCAGCCGTTCGTCGACCTCCACGCTGAACGCGGACCCCGATGCGCTCCAGCGCAACGCGTACTTCCGGACCGCGCTCGAGCGCTACGGGCCGGCGGCGACGCCCCTCGCGGTGCGCGCGGTCTCGCGCGTGCCCCGCTCGGCCGGGCTGGGCTCCTCGGCGGCCTTCGTGGCCGCGCTGGCGGCGGCGCTCGGAGCCGCCGCCGGCGGCGTCTCGCGCGCGGAGCTCGCCCAGCGCGCCTTCGAGATCGAGCGCGGCGCCCAGGGCGTGGGCAGCGCCGGCGACACGACGGCGGTCGTGGGCGGAGGATACCTCGCTGTCAACGGCGGCGCCGGGGACCCACTCTGGACGGTCGCCGGCGGCGATCGCTCGTGGACGGTGCGCCGCGTGGAGGACCCCGGATGGGTCTGGGTCGTTTGCCACAGCGGGATCCCCCGCTCGACGGGCGATGCGGTGAGGGCGGTCGGCGCCCGGCTCGCGCGTCCGGACGGCCCCGCGCTGCTCGACCAGTTCCGCCGGGTGGCCGAGGACGGGATCCGGGCCCTGGGCCGGGCGGACCGGGCGAGCGTCGCCGAGCTCCTCCGCCGCAATCAGGAACTGCTCCGTGAGGTCGGCGTCTCCCATCCGCGCCTCGAGGCGCTGCTCGACGCCGCCGCACCGGCCTCGGAAGGAGCGAAGCTCACCGGGGCGGGCGCCGGCGGGTCGATCGTCGTGCTGCCCCGTCCCGGTGAGGAGACGGACCTCGTGCGCCGCCTCGCGCGCGCGGGCGGCCTGCCGTTCGTCGTGCGCGCCGATCCGCAGGGCGCTGCGCTCGTGGAGACGCCCGGCCCGACGTGACGGTTCCCTACTTCTTGGCCACGATCCGCACGACGGCGTTGGGGGAC